>JABJCF010000450.1 GCA_018665625.1 Nitrospina sp.
ATAGGGTGCTTCAGCCTCTCTGAAGGAGTGAGGCCCAAACTCTCCGTTTCTTGCAGTGCGAAGAACCGATTCGTTAATGTCAAAACCAATAATGGAAATGGTGTTAAAGATATCTGGCCCGAATTGATCTGCAAGCGCAATAGCAAGTGAATAGGGTTCTTCTCCGCTGGAGCATCCTGCGCTGATAATTTTTATTTCTTTTGAATTTTTTTTGTCCAAAATTTCCGGGATCAAGCGGTCGATACAAATTTGAAAATGAAGTCGTTCTCTAAAGAAGTAGGTTTCATTGTTTGTTATAAGATCGATAAGGCTCTGAATTTCTTCGGAGCTGTTCTGAAGAAATTTAAAATATTGGTTGGAATTGTCGAAGCGGTTTTTTGTAATACGCGCATTGATGGCGGCTGGCAGGTTGGGGGAAAGGTTGGATTCAATTAGCAGCCCGCAATTTTTATTGATTAGATCAATGAAAGGGGAGAGTTCCATGCCCAAAAATCTTTCCTATATAGATATAAAATCTTATTGGTTCTGGTTTTGTGTGAATTCGATCAGAAAAGTGCTTATTTCATTTAAAGGTAAAACATGATCGATACAATTTTTTTCTATTGCAACATGAGGCATACCAAAGATAGCAGAGGATTTTTCGTCTTGAGCAATAGTTTTGCCTCCGGCCTCTTTGATTTTTTGCATTCCATCTGCTCCATCAGAACCCATTCCAGTAAGAATTATTCCGATACTTTTATCTCCGAAAGCTTCTGCTGCCGACGACAATAACCGGTTGCATGAAGGATGATAAATTTCACCGGGATCAGGTTCTAAGAGAGTGATTATCCCGAGATTGTTAACAGTCATATGTTTGTTTCCTGGCGAGATATAAACTTTTCCTGCCTGTGGCATTTCCCCTTCTTTTCCTTTTAAGATTCTTAAGGGGCTGGCATCGTTTAAAAAATCAACCAAACTTTCTACAAACTCTGCATCAATATGTTGGGAAACCAATATTGGAAAAGGAAAGAATGGGGGAAGATTGGAAAGGATGGCGCCTAACGCTTTAGGCCCGCCTGTCGAACTGGCAATGGATACAATGTAGTTCAAAGCTTGGCCTACGTTATCCTTGTCGTCTTCCTCAAATTCAGGTTTTGTTCCTATATGTCGAATTACTTTAACTTTGGAGAGTAGCTTTATCTTTTCTATCAAATCGCCAGCTTTCTCCGGTTGTAGCCAAGATTTCGGCAGGACTTCCAAAGCACCATGTGTAAGAGCTACAAAAGCCACTTTTGAATCTGTGACATCTGATATGACGAGAATTGGAGTTGGGTTTGATGCCATTATTTTTTCAATAGCTTCCATGCCATCCATCTCAGGCATGGAAATATCCATTGTAATAAAGTCGGGTTTTTCTGTTTCTAATAATTCAAGAGCTTCAAAGCCATTATTGGCCACCCCAACAACCTCAATTTCTTCTTCTGAATCAAAAATTACAGTTAGGATTTCCTGGGTCAACAAACTGTCATCAACCACAAGGATTTTAATAGAAGGCATTTATTATTTTCCTGCAAGAGTATTATTAAAATTATTGAAGATCGATTAAAAAAAAGATTTCCTGGTCGATTAAAGTCGTTCCCCATATTCGGGTTGGGTTAAACAATTTAACTAACCCAGGTAGCGGGCGAATTCTATCGATCGAAACCTGGCAAATCTCACATGCTTGATCAATGAGAACTCCCGAAGACACAGCACTTTTTCTTAACAAAACTTTTGGAGCAATATAATTGACTGTAATATTGCCAAACATAAATTCTTCTTCAAACCGAGTGGTCTGGCATTCGCGCTGGTTTGCCTGGTCCAACTCGATTAGTTCATATATTTCTTCAAGGTCAACGGCAAATCGCATCGTGTCTATTTGGAAAGTTAAGACTTCTATGCTTCCAGATTTGATCGATTCGTCGGTATGAATAACTTTGTCAATAAGAGCATCCAATGTATTTAGGCTCGAGCTTAATTTGCTAAGATATTTTTAAAAATTTCCCGCACATTCAAGACGGTGACGCTTTGCTCTTTGTAATCTGTTTCGCCAATCACAAACTGTTTAATTTTGTCATTCAGAGAGGATAAGGGGGGCTGGATTGAGTTTTCAGGGAAATCCATTACGTCTTCGACAGAGCCGACCAAAATCCCTGACCTTACCCCTTCACCCTCTGCGATAATTATATTTTTTTCGGTACCGGTGCCCCTCTCAGCTAAGCCAAGGAAATTGTTGATATTGATAACTGACTCAATATCTCCTCGAACATTAATGATTCCTAAAATAAAATTAGGTACCCCTGGGACCCTATTAATTTTAGCTGCTGGCAAAATCTCTTTAATTGATTCTCCTCGGAATGCATAGTAGCTATTTAGAATAGTGAAAATTACCAGCTTAATAGTAGTCTGATTTTTATTTGCAACTGTTTCACTTTGCTTTTCTTCAATAGCCTCTAATATCTCCTGACTTTTCTTTTTTGAAGGCATAGAATTAGTTTTGGTCAAATTATAAAATTTGATTGGTTTAAGACGATTCGTTGATCTTAAATTCATTCATCAAACGTTTTAAATCTTTTGAGGTGTCGGCAAGGCTGTTGGTAATTGTTTGTGTTTGCTTCATTGAAACAGACGATTGATGGATGCCTGTTTGAATTTCTTTAAGAGCGCTTAAAACCTGGCTTGTTGCGGTCATTTGTTGTTGTGTCGAAATCGAAATTTGCTTAGCTTCATCGTTGGTAGATTTTGCACCATGAACGAGCGTCCCAAGTTCAGTAATGGTTTTTGTGGCCAAGGTTGCTCCCTCTTCGATTCCTTTGGAGCCTTTTTCTGCAATGACAACCAAACGGTTAATGGCCTGCTGAATTTCTTCGATTTTATTTTGAATCTCATTGGTAGATTCCATAACGTTGTCCGCGAGCCGTCGAATCTCTACGGCAACTACTCCAAACCTTTTCCCCGCGTCACCTGCACCCGAAGCTTCAATTGCAGCATTGAAAGCTATTAGTTTGGTTTGGTCGGCAATGTTATTAATGATTCCCATAACAGTGCCAATTTCTTTGGATTTTTTTCCAAGGTTTAAAATATCTTTAATATTTATTTTGTTGTTTTCTAAAATGCCATCCATTTTTTCTTTCAGGGTTTCAATTGATTCAGCACCTTTTTGGGATAGATGTAGGGCATCGGAAGAAGTCTCCACAACAGAATTTGAGTTTTCAGCAATTTGAGAAGACGATTGTGATAATTCTTCCAATGTGGTGGTGATTTGTGTCAAAGAAGCGGATTGCTCTGCAGCGATCGAAGATTGCTCATTGATAGCGGTTGAAATCTGCGTTGATGAACTATTCAGGGTCAATGAGGTGTCTGAGATGGAATGAATATTATTTTGTAATTGTTCCACCATGCCATCGAAGGTATTGGCCAAAATTCCTATTTCGTCTTCAGATTGGTAATTAAGTTTTTTTTGACGCAAGTCACCACGGGCAATCGCTTTGGCAGTTGCCGCCACTTTTAAGAGCGGTCGGGTAAGATTTTCTCCAAATATACTTGCGGCAATAAATATAAAAATTAAAACCAAAGTTATTATAAAAATAAACTGGTTGCGAAAATCTGTGACAGGTTTTAGGATTTCATTTTTTTCTGTCGAATAAATTCCCAGCCATATTTTTTCAAAGTTCCCATTGTCATAGGCTATCTGCTGAAAGGTTAGAAACTCAGAACCAATATCTTCAATGATTCCCTTAGGAGTAGCTCTTATATTATTTAAAAACTCGTTTGAATATTGATCTTGAAATTTTTCTTCGCTTTTTTGAGTTTTCCAATCTATTTTTCTGCTCAGATCGGAGCGGTGTAAAAAGAAACCCGAGCTATCAATCAACATTATTTTCCCGTGAGGGGTTTCACCAAAGGTTTTGAGCATGGGGCCTGCTCGGGCGGTAATTACCAGAAACCCAATTTTTTTACCACCGGGGGAAAATAAAGGAGTGCTAAATTGAATCACAGGTTCGGAAAAACCGCTTTCCCGCGATTTGGCGTTATATGCCATGATAGGATTGATGGAAATCTTATCTCGTTTAAGATTTGAAATGGATTTAAAAAATGGCTGTGATTTTATATTTAATAGATTTTCTTTTTTGATGATTTGAGTTTGATTTTTGTCATGGATGACACGAATAATTTCTTGGCCTTCCAAATCAATAAGTTGCATTTGAGAAAAGCGTTTACGAATTAATGCCAGCCTGGAGAAATCTTCCTGAACGGGTTCAAGCCAAAAATCAATTTCCTCTTCGTCCCCGGTCGGGAGGGCCTCAACAAGGTTTTGTAGAGTAAAACGACCAGAAACTTCCTTAATATCTATTTTATTTTCGTTTAAGTAAGCTTCCACACCGGAAAGTTTTTGTGCCAAAAATTTTTCCTGGCTGGAAAAAGGGGTTTGCCCCAAAGTTAGTTGAAATTAGAACATGACCTCACGTAAGTTTGAATGGTTTTTAGCGATAAAAGCCCAAACCAACCTAAGGAGTCGTCCCTGAAAAATTCGATAGAGCCCATATATAAAGGGTGAAGATGGGTTTTGAGTGTTGTAAAATTGCCGGAAGTTGTTGAATATCTTTCAAAACCCGGTGATTTTATGCAAGCAAAACCTCGTGATCGGCAGCAA
>JABJCF010000616.1 GCA_018665625.1 Nitrospina sp.
ACCAGGGCTGAGTCAAAAGCAGATGGATGTCATGCCGTTGGAAGAGCTTCAAACGATACATATGGATTATACCGACTATATAATAGAGAACGACATAGAAACGACTTTAACGAATACGACAGACACACTCGATCACCTAAATTTAGAGTCCAAGAATCTTACAACCGGTCAGTTACTAAAAATACTCGGCCGACTAACCGTCGATCAAAAAAATCAGTTGCAGACTCTTAATCTTAAGAATAACAACCTAACAATTCTGCCAGAGACGATAGGCGATTTTCCTGCTTTGAAGGGACTTCATCTTAACAACACGTCCCTAGGAAAGTTGCCAGAGACGATAGGAAAGTTATCTGCTTTGGAGATTCTTGATCTTACGAATACTCGCCTAAGAATTTTACCCGTTACGATAGGAAATCTGTATGCTTTGACGCAGCTTTTGCTTAAAGACACCTTTCTAAAAAAGTTGCCAGAGACGATAGGAAATTTATCTGCTTTGAAGATTTTCGATCTTGATAATACCCCTCTAGAAAAGTTGCCCGATACAGTAGGAAATTTATCTGCTTTGACGCGTCTTTATCTTGAAAATACCTATCTATACGAGTTGCCACCATCGATAGGGAACTTATCTTCTTTGGAGTTTCTTTTTCTTAAGCGCACAGATATCACACGTTTACCAGCCGAGATAGGCAATTTATCTAATTTGCAGATAGTTGATATTAGAACCACCAACCTAGCAATTAATATAGCAAAAGCTGATGCAACATCACTCGAAGCGCTTGCCACGTTACGCGCCAACGGATGTCATGTCGATAAAATAACCGATTTTTGAAGCACCCCCGTCACAAGTATTAACTAAGACTATAGCCACCCCTAATTAAACAAGAACCGTTGGTCTATGTCGCTTATTTGGGGAAAAAGAGAGTCGTTTAGTTGTTCTTAGGAATTTAATACCTTATTCAAAAATTTTATTCCCGCATTTTTCCAAAAAACATCACATCTTTTTTTGTTTATTTTTCTATTAATAAGGGCATGAATTTTCTATTATGGTATCTCAAAAATTTCAAAAAAAAGACCTTATTTACGAAGATGCCATTCGTATCATTTATCGTGCTTATTCGACAACCGAACAAACGACCGTTATCATCAAAACATTCAAAAAAGAAACCCTTTCACACGATGAAGATGCGATAATAAAAAATGAATTTTCTATTTGCCAGTCCCTAGACTCTACAGGACTATTAACGCCACTATACATCACAAAATATCAGGGAATAACTTTACAAATATGGAAAGATTTTAATGGGATTTCTCTTAAAAACTGGATACAAACACATAATCAACCAGACCTTAAAATCTTTCTAACAATAGCGACGAATCTTATTAACTCTTTAACCACCATGCACGAAAAAGGTTACGCCCATTGCGGACTTAATTCTCACAATATTTTGATCGACCCGAAAACGCTTGCCATTAAATTCATGAATTTAGAACACGCCATTCCTATTCCAACATACACTCAAGTTATTGAACCCCCTTCTGTATTACAAACAAATTTAGACTATATTGCCCCAGAGCAAACAGGCCGTATAGACAAACAAGTGACCTATCAAACAGACTTTTACTCACTTGGAACAGTCTTCTTTGAATGTCTTACAGGAACACTCCCTTTTGAAGCCTCAACAACACTTGACGTACTCTACGCTCATATAGCAGAAGAGCCCCCCTCTTCAGGCGACCGACGAAAAAATACACCCACTGTTATTTCGAATATCATCTCAACATGCCTAGCTAAAAATATAAATGACCGATACAAAAGCGCTGCCGACATTAAACATGTCTTGGCCTTATGTTCTCAAACATTAACATCATCTGGAGGTATCGACGACGTTGCCATTGATCAACTCGATGAAAAAAGTAAATTTCTTTTAACCTAAACACTGTATGGTCGCGAAAACGAAAGTCAACACATCCTTCACAGATTTGACCCCGCCATGTCAGTCGCCGCAACTATTATTTTTGTCGCTGGTGAGTCAGGCATCGGAAAATCGAAATTACTAAACGAACTATGTAGGACTAGTGTAAAAAACAAAAACTATTTCGCAAAGGCTACATTCGATCAAGTTGACCCTAGTATTCCATATTCTGGCATCATTAAAGCCATGCGATTTTTGCTTGGTCAAATCATCTTAGAAGGTCCAGACAGCCTACTATTATGGCAGCATAAACTTAACGATGCCCTAAAAACAAACGCACATATGATTATTGATGTTATTCCCGAACTCGACACTATTTTACATCAAAAAAAACATGCCAACCAAACAACCCCCTCACCCTCTACACTCACTTTTAATTTACATTTTCAAACGTTTATCGACGTATTCACAACGAATCATCTGCCTTTAGTATTAGTTCTAGACGATCTTCAATGGGCCGATATTGAATCACTGTCCGTCTTAGACTATTTATTAACCGAAAACAAAAATATTCTGATTATTGTTACCTACAGGGAAAATGAAATCCATTCAAATTTACCCGTTTTTAACTTTATATCCACCATTAAAAATGCAAAGGTGCCTTCAAAGACAATTAAACTTGGACCTCTGTCATCTTCAGATATTGAACACCTCATCAACCAATCCATTGTCTGTCATTTATCAAAAGTAAACGATCTTGCAAAACTGGTTCATAAAAAAACACAAGGAAATCCATTTTTTGTACATCAATTTTTAAATCACTTACACAGTGAATCATTAGTCCTCTTTAATTATTTAGAGGGTATTTGGGAATGGGACCTTAAAAAAATTAAACGGTTAGAGATTACCACGAATGTCATTGAACTGATTACAAAAAATATCTCTCGATTAAACTCAGAAACCCAAAAAATTCTCAAAATATCGGCATGCATTGGAAGAACGTTCGACATCGAAACATTAGTTAACGTATCAAACAAGAGTAACGAAAATAGTTACCATCACCTTATCAAGGCCATTGATGCGTCCTATTTAGTAGCCCTAAGCGACCACCCTCACTACTTAAAGTCAATCAATTGGAATGACAAAAATACCGACTGGACGACTCTTAATTTTGAGTGTCGTTTTCTAAACGACAAAGTATATGCGTCCGTATACACATTGTTAACTACCCATGAAAAAGAAACCTACCACTATAAAATTGGGCTTTATTGGCTAAATCGTCAGACGGATACACCTATTATTGCCACTGTCAGTCATCTGAATAAAGGGAATAAACTGTCTCTGTCGATCGGGTATGAAAAACTTGCTCAACTCAACCTTCAGGCTGGACTACAAGCTAAGAACAACGGATCTTATCTAAAAGCATATGAGTTCTATGATACGGGACTCCAATATTTACCCCTAGATAGGTGGGACACCGATTATGCCCTTACTTTAAATTTATACTCTGGAAAATCTGAAGTTTTATTCCTACTAGAAAAATTTACTGAGTCAGAATCTGAGTTTCAACACGTTGTCGATCGATGTAAGTCCCCATTTGATAAAGCACGCGTCTATAACACTAAATTAACGTTGTACCTTAACGAAAATAGGACGTTAGATGCCTATAAATCTGGAAAAATAGCACTGAATTTTTTAAAGATAAAAATCACATCACATCCCAAACAATGGAAAATAGTTCTAGAATTTTTAAAATCAAAAATTAAGTTGCCTAAAACGTTTAGCGCTACAGATCTGGCCCTATTTCCTGAAACGAAAAATGGAGACATACAACTCATCATCGACCTTCTCATGAATTTAACAGCGCCAGCTTATTATCTAGATAAAAACCTATTTGCCCTAATCGTTTTAAAAACCGTCACTATATCTAAAACACATGGAAATGTAAGTGCCTCGGCCCATGCGTACGCAACCTATGGCGTTTTACTTGGCTCGGTTTTTAACAATTATACGCTAGGACATAAATTTGGACTTCTTTCCATTAACCTAAATAAAAGATTTAATGACAAAAAAATGGCTAGTAAACTTAATTTTATCTTTGGCGCTTTGCTCAACCATTGGACGCAGCCTGCAAAAACAAGTTTGCCCTATTTTATAGCTGGCTATACGTATGGCATTGAATGTGGCGATTATACATATGCCGGGAATTCCGCACTGTCCTACCTCATTTTTCAATTATATCTTGGCATACCCATTCCAGATATAGTTACTACCTATGACACGTATTCCTCCTTTTTAAAAAGAGTGAAAGACGAACATGTCATCTGGCGTACAAAATTGGTACAAGACTATTGCTCAATTCTGGTCGGAAACTTAACGATCTTCGACCATTCTTTCTACATAGAAAAACTTAAACCCCTTCAAGGACAAGTCGCCTGGGCCCAATACCTATTATTCAACATGCAAATCAACTTCCTATTCGGCAAGTATGCGAAAGCGGTGACATCTGGAAACGACGCTTACAAATTAAAAGACGCCCTTCTTGGACAAATTTATCGTATAGACCTAATTTTTTATCACGCGATATCTATATCAAATTACCTATCCTCTTCAGAAACCATAGAAGGTACAAAACCCTATATCAAGAAATTAAAAAAATATAACACCCAACTAAAAAAATGGGTCTCCCTCTGCAAACAAAACTTCACCTGTAAATACCTAATCGTTAACGCAGAACTCAACCGCATTCTAAAAAAACCCGAACGGGCACTGGAACTCTATGAACAAGCTATCGAAAACTCCCAACTCAACGGATACATCCACCTAGAAGCACTGTCCTTCGAGCTGGCTGGAAAATGCTACCTAACTAAAAACATGGACGTCGTCGCCAAAAACTACCTGCACCAAGCACGCAACCTTTACCAAGACTGGGGTGCCACAGCGAAAGCCGACCACCTAGTTGAATACTATCCAAACCTGTTCATCGAGCTCTTTGAAACAGGTCATTCGCCATCTATTCAAGAAATAACAACCCTATCTCTTGGTAAAGATG
>JABJCF010000451.1 GCA_018665625.1 Nitrospina sp.
ACGCGTTCATAACCGACACCGGCGCATCGTACCGAGTGAGACGATTGCGAGTGAAAATCCGTGTTAGCAGGAATATGACCGCATGAGCTATTCGACTGCGATGCAAATAGTTAATCAAAAATCCCAACCGGGCGGATTTGTAAATAGCCCGGGTAATGGCCACAGCATTTTCCCAGGTAAAATGATGCAACGAAAGATTGTTTACCGCCAAATCAAATCCTTCATCTTTAAAAGGCAGAGCCAGAATGTTGCACTGAACCAATCGGATTTCAGGATATTGACGGATTTCATCTTTTGCCATTTTCAACATCTTGGCATTGATATCGATCGCTGTGATTTGGATGGGAACGCCAAGCTTTCGCGCCAGTTTGGCAAGCGCCACAGGTTGATCCGCAGAACCTGTCGCGGCGTCTAGCACAGTGAAGGGTCGATCTTCCTTATGAGCTCTTAAATATTTCTCGGTATGGTGGAGCAAAACCCGGTAACCACTTAAATAGCGGTTGACCGTAGCAACATCATTCAGACTGTCGCGCACCTCTTCGTAAGGAGCTTCATCCAGATCCAGCAGCTCGTCTCTAAGATTTCGTGGGGGAAAGAAAAAAGATTTCACACCGCTAGCCGTGGGGGCAACTGGCCATATCCCGTTGCGCCGTCAATATTATTTGAGTGCGTGAACGTATAAAGGTTAACAGCAGAGGTTCTCCTCCTGACCACACTCGGAGGGAATGGGTCGTTACCTATAAAACCAGAAGGAGCCATTGAGCTTTTCGATTTAGTTTCCAATAATTCCCCCTGAGAAGGGGCTAATCTTTGAAAAAGAAATAACCTTGTCCCGATTGAATTCTCTTTCGGGTGAGGCTTAAAGCCATATCCTTGAACATTCCGCGAGTGACCGGAATCATAATTAGCAATCCAATTGTGTCTGTTACTACGCCTGGAGTAATGAGCAGCATACTGCAAAGACTCATCACAGCTCCGTTTAAAACATCCTCTGGCGGAGCTTCGCGTGATTTAAGGGATCGCTGGATTCTTTCAAAACATTCATTGCCATAACTTCGGCTGACAATAATTCCAATCAGGAAAGAAAACATAACCCATGAAATCGTGTTAATAATACTGATCGAATCACTGACCCATTTCAGGCCATAAAGTTCAATCCCTGTACCTACTGCGAAAAATGCTGCGACCGGCAAAAGCATTCGAATATCCTTTATTAAATAGCCGAAAATTAACGAGATACATCACCATATCATGCCCCTACCCCACCCGAAAGAAAAAAACTCGCAAGCAAAATTACCGGCAACACCCTTCCCTTTACCTGAAATTTTAGTTATACTCAGGTAGAAATTTCTCGACTTGTGGAGGATCGGGATGAAACATTGGATTAAGACAACTCTAGGAATTGGATTAGCCATTGGCTTGTGGCAAGTGTCTGCCGATGCGCGATTTCTCGATTTAAAAAAGCAGGAGCAAGTTCCACCCGCTCCAGCCCCTCTATCTATTCCAACTCCACAACCAACCGAACCTAGCACCAGCTACAACACAGAAGTCGCCCCCAAAGGCATCAGCCTGCGTTTTGAAAATCTTTCTTTAATTAGTGTTTTACAAAATATTCAAGAAGAGACAGGGATTTTGTTTTCCATTGATCCTTCGATGGAAACCGTTCCTTTCAGCGCCACTATTCAGGCAGACAATTGGGAGGCTGCGGTACGAGAACTTCTAAAGGGTTTCAGTCGTGTTGAAGTATGGACAGACAATCTGGAAACCAGGCGTATATGGGTGATGGCTGGGCAAGAACTGCAAGCAGAAAACTTTCAACGAAACGCAGATATCCGTCTAAGCCGTCAAGCACCACAAACACCCGCCGCGCAGCAACCTCAAAAGAAACCCCGTTTCCGCGTCGCACCGGCTCCGGCTCCGGTTCCAGTAGCTAATGCTGCTGTTCGCATTGAAGATCTACCACCACATATTCTTTTTGAGCCTGGGGTTTTGACTTTCTTCAAATCGAAAGGCATCGCACTTCCACAAAACGTGAAAAATATGTTTGGTCCCAACCTTGAAGGGTTGCCCGCCAACATGCCTATATCTCCACATATCCTGAATGACCCGACATTTACCGGGTTCCTTCAATCAAAAGGATTTCAACCTCCGCAGTCCTAAACCAGCTTAAACTTCAGCCCTCTTTTGCATCGCCAATAAAAAGTCTGCGACTGATTTCAGTTGCCCTTTCGTAACAAATTGTTCAACGTCCTGTTTGTCCGCGTTGTCTTTATGATGGAAACTTTTAAAATCCGCTAAAAACTTTTTCTGCATGGCGGCTTTGGAGAATGCGTAATTATTAAGTAGACGAGCACCTTTATTCCCACCTCGGCCTTTCAGACTGTGGCAGAACAAACAGTTATTTTTGTAGACTTCAAATCCTTGCTTTACCTGTTCAGAAGTTTGGGAAACTTTTCTAAGTGGCGCGTAATAATCACTCAACCTTACAAATTTGAGTTCGCGGATATTCGCAGTTAGAAACCGTTCCTCAAACGGAGGTGTTTTGCCATCGGGAACGAGAACAAGAAGGGGATTCAACCAGCCGGGTTTGGATGAACCGAATCCAACTTTTATTTTTGTACCCAGGTATAAATCGTATTTAAGAATATCTGAAATGGGGAGAATGCCTTGATAGTCATCAAAGCAATTTAGCAAAATAGCATCGCCTCCACTTTTCAATTTAAATTTGCTGATTAACTTTAATAACGAAACGGCCTCAAATTCGGTTCCGCTGTATTTCATTGCACGATCAAAATAGGAACTGGACATTTCTTTTACACCCAAGGCCTGCAGTTTTTGTATCGTCCAGAATTCTGAGAAAATTCGACCAAAAGGGTCTGACAGGGTTATACGATATACCCGTTGAGAACCTATCTTTTCCACCTCCTCCTGTTTAGGAGCACAGGCAGAAAAGGTGAGGACTAAGAAAAACCCCAATAAACCGCAAATTATTTGTTTCATTAACGAAAACCCTCTATGATAAATAAAAGTTTTCAAACACTTATAACTATACTGGCTCTGCGCCCTTAATTTAACATGGAACCTACTACCAGCCCCGAAATCAGTCCTGAAAAGATGGATTTCCGAGCTTACTCAATATCCTGGAATCTAACGAAGCGGTGCAATCTCAATTGCGATCACTGTTATCTCGATGCGGAGTTTCGTGGTGGACTTAAAACAGATGAATTGAACACCGAGGAATGTTTTCGTGTGATTGACCAGATCGCAGAGGTCAACCCGAACGCTTTTCTGATCTTGACCGGTGGCGAACCGCTATTACGACCGGATATCTACGAAATCATTCGATACGCGGCTGATAAAAAGTTCATGGTAGTGCTTGGCACCAACGGCACCATGATCAATCGCGTCAACGCCGAAAAAATTAAAGCCGCAGGGGCGCATGGAGTTGGGATTAGCATAGACTCCATGAATCCGGATAAACATAACAAGTTCCGTGGAGTAGATAAAGCCTGGGAACATTCGATGGAAGCCTTCGATATTTTGAATGAAGTCGGCGTAGACTTTCTGGTTCAGATGTCTGTTTCCGACATGAACTATAAAGAAATTCCCGATGTCGTTGAGTTCACCGAAAAAATAGGTGCCATCGCATTCAATCTCTACTTTCTGGTTTGCACAGGTCGTGGTCAGGGCAACACCGACATTTCTAACGCTGCCTATGAAGAAGCTTTAAAAATGTTGTATGACCAGCAGATGAAATACAAAGGCAAACTGATGATCAACTCTAAATGCGCACCGCAATACAAACGTGTTGTTTATGAGAATGATCCCGAATCTGTTTACACGCGCACCTACTCCGGTGGCTGCCCGGCAGCAACGCATTACAGCCGGATATCCCCCGAAGGCAACTTGACCCCGTGTCCGTTTATTGAAGAATCGGTGGGCAATTTGAAATCGCGATCCTTCAAAGACCTGTGGGAAAACGCACCCTTGATGATTCAGCTACGAGACAGAAAAGAGCTCGATGGTAAATGCGGTAGTTGTGAATTCTCTGCCATGTGTTCCGGCTGCCGAGCAAGAGCATTCGCCGAAACCGGAAACTATATGGACCCGGACCCATCCTGTGATTACGAACCGGGCAAGTACGGCGGTAAAGCCATCACTCTAAAAGTTGAGGATACTCTGGGACTCGAAGTCGAATTCCAAACTCAATGGACACCGGAAGCTAAAGCTCGGTTGGACCGCATCCCCTCTTTCGCACGCGGTATGGTGGTGAAGGGCATAGAAAAATTTGCCGCGGAACGCGACATCCGTATCATTGATGAAGCTGTGGTGAAACAGTCTCGTGAAGAAATGATCGAGAAACGAGGCGCCATGTTCCCCTTCCTGAAAAAATTCATCAACTCAGAAAAGTCTTAGCTACGCTGCCAAAAAGCACTAGGCGTGCAGCCAAAAAAGCACTAGGCGTGCAGCCAAAAAACCACTAGCCAGCGTAATGCTCATTATATTTAAAGCCCTAAAGGGGTAAGACTCTCATTACCTTCATCGCGAGCCGCATAGCGGTGCGGCGATATATTTTTGCACTATTTCCTCCCCTTCCTTTTTATCGCTTCTGCCTAATTAAAAAATATATAATTCGGAAAAAGGAACTTATGTGGTAAGCTACGCTAATATGGGCGTAAGCCAAATCAACTTATTGGGTTGAAATGACTGCATTCAAAAGTTCAATTGGGCATATTGTTGACGTATTACCGCAAGCAAAAGAGGACTCCATAATTGGGTGTCCCCTTCTAATGGGTGCCGGGGGTTCAGTCTCTTCCGATATTCCAATAGGTCATTCCTGCGTTGCCTTTCTGCCGTGCTTATATCAAAGAGACCTTTCGCCTTCCAGCAACCTACTGACAGAAAGAGGGGTATAAAAATGAGCGTAATTATTCTCACGATCGATGGTGGTGGTATTCGAGGAGTTATTCCGGCAAAGATTCTGACTCAACTCGAACAGGACTTGGGTGCACCCATGCATGAAGTGGTCGACATCCTTGGCGGAACTTCAACAGGTGGCATCATCGCACTTGGGCTTTCCACACCGAACCCCAGTAACAACGGCAGCACGCCTTTCACCGCCAGCCAAATGCTTGGCTTCTACATGAATGATGAAGCTAGCATCTTCGTCAAGCAGTCAGGATTGGATGTTGCAGAATACTATTCAGATAACGGCTCGGGCCAAGGCATCCAACCGTGGCTGCAACAAACGATTGGATCAACCATCACCCTCTCACAGGCAGCAAGCCAGGTAAAAAGCTTGAATTCGAATAAACTCTCACAAGCCTTCACCACTTCCTACTTGCTCAATCAAGACAGTGTAAATGGAAATGACAACAATCCCTCAGACTTTGTATACGGCGGCCCGTATCTATTCAACTGGTCAGATGCAAAAAGCTCCACGCTTGATGATTACTATGTGTGGGAGGCTGCCAGGGGCACCAGCGCCGCACCGACCTACTTCCCATTTGCGATGGTTGGTGGAGGCGGAGGGAATTCATCCGCAACGCTCAGATGGGTTGTTGACGGTGGCATGGTTGCTAACAACCCCATGCTCTTCGGCATCTCTGAGGCATTTCGCCTAAACCTCGCTTCATCGCTAGCAGATATAACGGTGATATCGTTAGGAACCGGACTCTATCTCGGAGCTTCCGGAGTGAACTATTCGAGTTTCAGCGACGGTGGCAATTGGGGAACTGCGGCTTGGCTGGGGGAGAAAACAAGCGACACCGACGATCTAGACGGACACGCCACCCATCCACTTACCAATGTCCTGAGCCTGTCGAATCAGATCTCGCCCTCTTTGATATTGAATAACATCATGCCTGATCAGTTCTTACGTCTAGAACCCAGCATCAGCTTTGCCGACAGCGCCTTGGATGGCACCGACACAACCGGGCTGGAAAAGATTGCGGCAGATTTCATCGGCGAAGGTGGAGCCGGAAACGAAACTTACAATTCGATACTAGATGCCCTTGGAGGCAACTGAGTGCAGAAAAATTTTAGAAAAGCTAGCGAAGATTACCCCTTTGTCTAAAAGAGGGATCAATGATCCTGATCTCTGTTGGATGTGAACCAAAGGAGTGGTTTAAAAAGTTGGCAAAAGGTTAATCACCCCAGCCCCTCTTTAAAAAGAGGGGTTCATCAGTCAATCTTTCCTACCTGGCTCATTTATTTTTATATAGGTCTCCAACGCGAAAGCCACCACGGTCTTCCTGATCGATGCTGGTTTGGCGAGTATCCTCTTCATCCAATTTCCCTAATGCTTCAGAAACTTCGGCCTGATAATTTTTTACTTTCTGGTAGAGAGGATGTTTGATATCCAATTTTAGATTGGTAAGTGCTGCTGTAAACTCCCCGGTGCCATCGGGTGTCAGCTTGCATACCAACTCGCCTGAATTATCATCGCGGTAAATATCGATCACTTCCAGTGGAGTTTTATTTTTGACATGGAACCCCATTTCACGAAGTAAGGTCAAAACCGCTCCACGGCCATACACTCGAAGAGGCAAACATTTTAGTAACTCATTCAGCAAAGTCTGTGCACTCAATTCAGCATCTCTCCCATTAAATATAGTGAGTAATTATAGACAAAGGGCTCGTGTAACTCCAATAAACTATAGCGTTAAAAAAACCATAACTTTTTGCCCACCCCCCACAAACAGGGGATTTCAATTTACATTGAAATTTCGTAAGATACACCCCTTTTGGCAGGCCCTGCTTAAAACACTTTCCCAAGCAAGGTTATCTGGCTAACAGGATTAATGTCAATATTTTAAGGAATGCCTCCCTCTTATGAAACTCCCTTTGGTTTTAGCCTCATGTTTTACTGTTCTTTTTTACATTGTCACCCTTTCATCGCCTGCCTCTAGTGCAACGGCCATACACGCGGAACAAAACAATCTTGAAGTCCTTCAGAATAATGAGACAGGACTCATTTCAGTTCGCGCTAAAGACGTATCCCTTAAAAACGTCATGCAGAGAATTTCTCAAGTGACCGGTCTGACCGTGAAGTCAAGCAACGCAAGCATTCTTGATGAGGCGGTAGAAATAAACCTGAAAAACCTGTCCCTTAAAGAAATCGTCGACCGACTATTGCAAGGAGTCAACTCAGTATTTTTCTATTCATCAAAGGCCTTAACAGAGAAAGATGAAACACCCGCTTTAACCAAGGTCATGTTGCTCTCAAGAAAAGAGGCCCTGCCAACCGGCGCAATAACGAATCGCGAAAAAAAATTGACGAACAAAGCAATTACGGCACAAGCCCAGCAAATAAGGCTTCGGTTGCTAGCTATTATAAAATCTCCACTTGGCCGTTCCATTATGGAAAAGAAATTGTTTGCGACTCAAAGTATTTTGAAAGGATTACTGGAAACAGGAACAGAAGAAGAAATTAAAGAAGCGATTGCAGCTTTAGGTGACATCCTCGCCCAGCCCGCCTTATACAACCAAGCACGAAATGGTCACGTATTTCATGAAGCTATGGAAGCTTTCAAAAAACTAGACCCAAAAGGTGGAGAAAATTATCTCACCCAACTTCTTAAGGAAAGTAGCGAGCCATGGGTGCAATCCCTTGCGGCACAAAGCCTGGGAGAAATGGGCCAAACAAGTTCCATCCCTACTTTAGCAGCAGCTTATGCCAGTGGTGATCCACTGGTAAAAGAAGCCGCCATATACAGTCTCGCAAAAATTGGAGCCGATATTGGAGTCGGTGAGATTTTCAAAGCAACAGCAAGTGGGGACTCAGGCCTTCAACAGGAAATTATCAACGCACTGGCATTATCCAGCGATGAAAAATCACAAGCCGCTTTGGACCAGGCGGTAGCTGAAAATCTGATTCCTGCTGAGTCCGTTTCAGAAGAAGCGGTCGCACAATTGACGGAATCAGAAAACAACTGAAACATTTTAGTAATAACAACGGGGAGATTAAAATGAAAAAACTGTTACAACGTTTTCCAATCCTGATCGCTTGTATAATTGCGATCCTTTTTGCGACTGCGGGTCAAGCAGTAGCAGCGGGTGGCCCGGTAATACTCAGTGGCGATGATGCTGATGACAGAAGCCATTGCGAAGGTTCGCGCTGCGGTCAGCTTTATGGCAAAGCCTTGAGTTTTGTAGTTAACAATTCCCAATCCAACGGTTCTGGGATCGTCGCAATTGGCGTCAATAGCAGTCGGGCACTTAGCTCTCTTAACTCTTGGAACAATCCAACAAACGGTGGCCCTGGTGTGACAATCACGCATGCCCGAACCACCGCCGAAATTTCAAGTGTCGATTTTTCCAATTTCGCAATGATCTATATTCCATCGGATAGCCGCAATACCTCTGGGGGAATGACTTCAGGTCAGCTCACTACATTAAACAGCAGGCAAACAAACATTGTTGATTTTGTGAATAATCAGGGTGGTGGTTTGCTGGCATTGACTGAGGCAGGATATTCGCATCAATACAACTGGCTACCACTTTCCTTAAATACCTCTAATACTGGACACAGCAGATCATCGGTTATTCGTCCAACAGCCGAAATGGATGCTATTACTCCAGGGCTCACCGCATCCCAATTGAGTCACTGTTGTTTCCATACAGTATTTACCGGTCCTCCGGGTTTCTCCGGACTCAAGGTTCTTGCCTATCACGACCACAACGGCAATGGTCAGTTTGATGGTGAAGCTACCGACCATGTGATAATCCTTGGGGGTGTACAAATCACTATTCAGGGAAACATTTCACTTTCGCCGGCAACAGCAGCTCTTACAACTGGAGATCAACACACCGTTACGGCATCTGCCGAGGATGGAAATCCTTTGGCACCTATAGCGGGAGCGACGGTAACGTTTGTGGTTTCCGCAGGTCCCAATGCTGGAGCAAGCGGAACCTGTAACAACGGCGGTTGTACCACCGATGCCAACGGTCAGGTAAGCTTTACCTATACTGGAGCCAATGCTGGAACCGATTCTATCGTAGCCAGTTTTGTAGATGGGAACGGAGAAACACAAACTTCCAATACCACCGAAGCAACCTTTGAGACTCCACCCAATGAGCCTCCTATTGCTGACGCGGGATCAGATCAAATCATTGAACAAACGGGTCCCGGCAATACTGCAGTCATCCTCGATGGCTCTGGTTCTTCAGACCCGGATAGCGATCCGTTAACTTACGCTTGGTCTGGTGGAGCTTCCGCCACAGGTGCCAACCCAACTGTTAATCTGGCACCGGGTACGCATAACATCACTCTGATCGTCAATGATGGAACGGTTGATAGTGCTGCGGACACGGTACAGATAATTGTTCAAGACACCATCGCACCTGCTATCACGACTACGGATCGCACGGTAGAAGCTACAGGGGCAACAACTCCGGTTGACGTTTCTGGCGATGCATCAGCAACGGATGCCGTTACCTTGGCACCTGTGTTAACGAACAACTCGACGGGTAGTTTCACGATCGGTTCGCACACGGTAATCTGGACAGCCTGTGACGCAGTTCCAAATTGTTCCGAGGCGACACAGACCGTAACGGTTGTTGATACAACCCCGCCGGCTATCACGACTCAAAACCTGACAGTCGAAGCAACGGGCACCTTGACTGCGGTGGACATCGCCTCAGTAACTGATGCCACGGATGCTGTAGGTGTTGTGTCTCTGACCAACAACAATGCCGGTCCCTATCCAGTAGGGTCGACCACTGTTACCTGGACAGCCTGTGACGCAGTTCCAAATTGCTCTGAGGTGACTCAAATCGTTACGGTACTTGACACAACCCCGCCTGAAATCAGCAATGCTTGTTTGACGGATAAACTCTGGCCGCCAAACCACAAAATGGTTCTGGTGTCTACAGGTTCCGTAAGTGACATTGCTGATCCTGATGCCACGTTCAGCATTGCTGTCACCAGCAATCAGCCGATCAACGGAACAGGAGATGGCAATACCGATCCTGACTGGGAAGTGGATAGTAGCAGTTCGGATTATGAAGTATCTTTGCGAGCCGAAAGAGCGGGTAACATTGGTCAGCGTGACTATACGATCACTGTTACGGCAACCGATGCCAGCGATAATACATCTACGGCAACGTGTTCGGCCAGTGTTCCACACGACCAGGGAAACAATAATTCCCCGGCCGCGAAAAAAGGGAAAAAGTAATCCCTTAAACTTGCTTTAAAAAAAGGCCCCTGGAGGCGGAAGGCAACTTCCCTCCCCAGTGGGCCTTTTTCTTTTCTTGTTTTATCCCTCTGCCGCTTGCGACTGCCAATTAGGCTCTATGAATTGTTTCCATCTGCCTCCCCTGCCAAGGGGCAACCATAATTATTTAAAGCTCTTCGTCGATTTTTCCGAAAAATAATATAGAGATATAATAGGACAATGGGTTTAATTTCAATCAATCACCTCTAAAAAAGATAAAAATGCTAGTTCCTAGCCAACGGCCCAACCCGTCAAAATTTTGTAATACCTTGACAAAGGCCAATAAATTCATTAAGTTAGAGAGAGTAAACCTTGGGGTAACCGGCGCCCGTGAATAAATTTTTACCAGCGATCAATCTCATTTTCTTCCTCATCATCGCTGCTCTTATAACCCTATCTGTCAGAATTTGGACAAATCCTCCTTACCCACTCAGAGTGGACGGAGAATCTGTGGTGAAATCGCCAAAAACCCTGAAGAATTTAGCAGTTACAAGGGCTGGATATAACTCGGGTACAGTATCTCAGGTAGCAAAAGGCAACATTTTCCGTAAAGAAAGAAGAGAATATATTCCTCCCCCAACAGCCCGGCCTGTTGCCGCCCCTGTGGCCAGCAAACCGGCTTTGCCACCCCCGAACCTGGTTCTAAAAGGGGTTTTGATGTTAGGCGGCACAAAAATTGCTATCTTAGAGGGACAATACTGGGTTCTGCAGGGAAACCGGCCCGCGCAAAAAAAGGTAAAGAAAAAAGGCTATTCCTTGGGACAAATTGTGGGAGATTTTAAATTGACGGAAATAGATAAAACCAGTGTAACTCTTGATGACCAAAAAGGGCGGGTAGTTCGTTTGCGACTGGCCAACCGCTCCCCAGAAAAGGTTATTCATAGGGAAGGCACTTCTTTTTATCAAAAAAACAAAAAATACGATCCCAGAAAGTTTGCAGCAACGCCAGTTAAGAATCGGCCAATAAGAACCACGACTGCTAAGCCAAAAGCCAGTCCCGCTCCGGCACCGACCAAGAGCGCGCCGGCCCCGACTTTCAGGATTTCGGGAGCGAAAACAGCTGCGCCTGCTCCGGCACCCGCACCGGCTCCCGTTCATATTTCAGGAAGATAAAATATCATGTTGAAAAAAGTTAATCCGGTTGAGCGAATTTTACTTCGACACAAAAAAATTTCAGAAAAGGTTTTGCTGGAAGTTAAATCCAGCAACCTGCAGTCCGGCAGCTATATGGGTAAAACCCTGGTGGATCATGGTTATATCCACACCCAAACCTTACTCGAAACTCTTAGTGCCGAATTACGCTTGCCGTATGTCAAAAAAAGTCAATTCCCAAAGTCCGGCCTGCCCGTGGAAGGCGTATCAATATCTGAGGCATTTTTAAGAGAAAAAATTATTTTCCCACTGCAGCTCAAGGATGATGCCTTGATCGTCGCGGTATTTGATCCCTTTGACCTTTACACCATTGAAGATTTAAAAGTATCTCTGGGAAAAAACATTCGTGTGGTCTTAAGCAGCGAACAGGATATTCTGGAATCAATAGAAGCCTACTATGGCGAAGGCGGCAGCTCAGCAATGGACCGCATGGTTGGGGATATCAATGACGAAGATCTGCATGGTCTGGATAACCTTGATGAAAGCACGGAACATATTCGTGATATGGCTTCCGAAGCGCCCGTTATCAAACTGGTGAATCATGTTATCAGCGAAGCCATCGAGTCGCGAGCCAGTGACATTCACTTTGAACCTTTCGCCGATGAACTTCTTTTAAGATATCGAATCGATGGCATTCTGCACGAGTTTGATCCACCCCCTAAACGGCTTAGTTCTGCAATCACCACCCGAATTAAAATCATGGCTAAGATGGATATCTCTGAGCGCCGATTGCCGCAAGATGGAAGAATCAAACTAAAAATTCTGGGCAAAGATATCGACATGCGTGTTTCCACCCTTCCCACCTTGCATGGTGAAAGCGTGGTCATGAGAATACTCGATCGCGGAAGTCTGGTATTGGACCTCAGCCAAATGGGGTTCCCTAAACAAGTACACGAACAACTCGAAGCTCTGATCCTTAAACCTTACGGGAAATTGTTGGTCACCGGACCTACAGGTAGCGGAAAAACCACAACTCTTTATGCGGCGTTGAGCAAGATCAACACACCGAATAAAAAAATAATCACTGTTGAAGACCCGGTGGAATACCAAATGCGTGGCATCAATCAGATTCATGTGAAATCTCAAATCGGATTAAACTTCGCAAGTGGATTGCGCTCTATAGTGAGACAAGATCCTGATGTAATCATGGTAGGAGAGATTCGTGATCCAGAAACCGCAGAGATATCTATCCAGGCAGCATTGACGGGACATTTGGTTTTTAGCACGGTGCATACGAACGATGCAGCAGGAGCCATTACCAGATTGCTGGACATGGGAATCGAAAACTTTCTTATATCTTCAGCTCTGTTAGGGGTTCTGGCGCAAAGGCTGGTACGCGTTATCTGCCCGGAATGCAAAGAGGAAGCGACATTGACACCCACGCTACGCGAAGAGATGGGACAAATTGGAAAAGAAGATTTCAAAGTTTATCATGGCAAAGGGTGCAGTGCATGCAGTCAGACAGGGTTTCGAGGCAGATGTGGAATTTACGAATTATTAGTTGTCGATGACAACATCAGGGAACTGATTCTAAAAAAATCCACAGCTCAAACTATTTGTGATCAGGCACGACAAACCGGAATGACAACTTTAAGAGAAGATGGCTGGGTCAAAGTAGCAAAAGGCATCACTACCGTTGAAGAAATTCTTCGAGTTACTCTAAACGATAGAAATTAATTTTTCGCAAGAATCCAAAGAATACACTTGCAAGAAAACTGAACTCCATAAAGGCAAACCATGACGGTTTACTCCTACAAAGCCACGGATCAAAACGGCAAATATGTTGAAGGTGATATTAATGCGCCCGACTACAAAGGTGCGATACAACAGATTCGCAAGCTGAATTATTTCCCGGTAAAAGTTTCAGAAGGAAAGAGTTCATCAAATCTTTCCGCTGGAATGGCTTTGTCTTTACCGAGTTGGGGTTCCCCTATTCCCATCAAAGATCTGATGACCCTCACTATGCAACTCGCAACCCTGGTGGATTCAGGATTAACATTAGATGATGCCCTCGCAACTTTAATCAAACTTGCAGAGACAGATAAAGTTACCGAGGTGCTTTCAGACATTAGAAAGCAGGTACATGCAGGAAGTTCCTTTGCAGATGCTTTGGCAGAGCACCCGAAAGTTTTCTCCAAGTTGTATGTCAATATGATCCGCGCTGGTGAAGCCGGAGGAATGCTAAGTGAAGCACTTTCTCGGCTTGCCATGTTCATGGAAAAATCTGTCGAGCTAAAAAACAGTATTCGATCAGCGATGGTTTACCCGGCCATTCTTACTTTTGTGGGTGGTACTGCAGTTATCATTCTTATTACATTTGTAATACCTCAGTTTTCCAAATTGTTTGAAGAGATGGGTGCCGCCCTTCCACTTCCAACTCAGATCATGCTGGGTTTAAGCTCGCTGATAATAAATTACTGGCCGGCATTGATACTGGGAATCGCGGGTTCCATAGCCGCATTCACCCTTTACATTAGAACAAACAAGGGTCGACTCAAATGGGATGGAATCTTATTAAAGCTGCCTCTGTTTGGACCATTGATCCGAAAAATTGAAGTTTCCCGATTCAGCTTGACCATGGCAACTTTATTAAAAAGTGGTGTTCCCATTTTACAGGCGATGGAAATTGTTCAATCGATTTTGATCAACAGGGTTATCGCTGACTCAGTGGTAAACCTTAAACAGGCATTAAAAAGAGGCAAAGGCCTTTCAGGGCCTCTCCAGGAAGCTGAGATTTTTCCACCGATGGCGGTACAAATGATCACCGTTGGCGAAACCTCTGGAGCCTTGGATGAAATGCTGGCAAAAGTTTCTAAAACCTACGACAAGGAAGTCGAGCAATCTATTAAGCAAGTGATTTCCCTGATCGAGCCTATGATGATTTTATTCATGGCATTAATTATTGGCTTTATCGTTGTATCAATGCTGCTAGCTATATTCAGTGCCAACGAAATCGCTTTTTAACAAAAACTCAACGATTCATTACCAAGGAAATTTATGAAGGACTATTTGAAAAGATTTTCTAAGCTGGGCGCAAAAGGTTTTACCTTGATAGAACTCATGGTCGTCATGGTTATTATTGGACTGCTCGCCGCTACAGTCGTGCCCAAGTTTTTTGGTCAAGTCGACAAAGCCATGCAACAAGACGCGCAAGCGCAAATTGAATTACTAGGACAAGCACTCGACCTCTATCGACTGGAGAAACATAAATACCCAACCAGCGATGAAGGATTGGATGCAATAAAATCTTATTTAAAGAAAAATATTCCGAAAGACCCTTGGGGAAATGATTATATTTACGAGTCCCCCGGTAAAGAGGGTCGTGGCTACGATTTAATCTCTTTTGGGGCGGATGGTGCGGAAGGAGGAGAAGGAACTGACATGGACATTGTCAGTTGGAAAAACTTTGAATAACCTGCGGTCTTTAGGGAAAAACGGCTTCACCCTATTGGAACTGATTCTGGTTCTATTTTTGATGGGTCTCATCGCAGGGCTGGTTTTACCCTTTGTGGTATCCACTCTTGATCGCGTTAAACTGCAATCAGAGGCCAGACAAATCGCCTCTGCTTTACAATTTGCCCGTAGCGAGGCGATCACTAAAAAAACGTTATTCACCTTTAATGCCAACATAGATCAAAACCATTATTGGCTCGCTATCCCAAAAGAAAAGGAAGTCACACAAACAAAAATCCTTGATGAAACGGTACGAATCAGGGGCTACGAAGGAGCCGAAGAAACTCTATCTGACGGAACATTTATTATAAACTTTTATCCACGCGGAAACTCAAGCGCTGGTACCATCCACCTACAGTCGTCTATCGACGGAAAAGACGCCCCTGCTTATGCCATCATCATCGATCCTATTACAGGAAAACCGACCATCAAACTCCTTGAAGAATGAACAAGGTTTCTCTCTTCTAGAGGTCATCGTTGCCCTGGCAATATTGGCAGGAGGGTTTTTAGCAGTACTCAACTTGTTCTCAGGAAGTGTGCGTTCTGTGGATTTTTCAGGGCAATATCTTAAGGCCGTCACTCTTGCGAATTCAAAAATGAATGAATTGGAAATTCAAAACTATTTAGTGGATGACCGTTCAGGAGGTTTTAAAAATGAAGACAACTACCGTTGGGAACTTGACATATCTCCCTACGATTCAGACTTGAACAATGAAGATTCAAACATTCAACTGCAAAAGATTTTATTGAAAGTTTTATGGAACGACAATGGAAATGTCCGAAATTTAGAACTTGCAACATTACGACTTGAAGGACAGTCGCACCCGGTTGCTGATAAAAAATTAGAACAACTTTTTAAGGGGGGTGCCGGCAATATAAGCACCGACGGGCAAGATGATGCTGAGACAGAAACTTCGGCACCTTCCACATCCACAGGCTCAAAT
>JABJCF010000452.1 GCA_018665625.1 Nitrospina sp.
ATTGCAAGTCCCTTACCGGGTAATTGGTGAAATTTACCTGAGAAAGGGGCAGATTAAGGAAGGTATCGAGGTCTTAAAGGAAGCGCATAATATAGCACCTACCGATGTGGACACTATTAAGAAATTGAGCGCAGGATATCTTAAAGCTAAGGATTACGCTTCCGCCAAAACATACCTAGATAAAGCAATGAAATTGGACGAGCATGTGCCGGGCGTTCATTACAACCTTGCGGCGGTTCATGCAAACCAGGGCGAGGGACAAAAAGCCATGGAACACATTGACCTTGCCTTGGAATATTATCAAAAACTGGAGACTTTTTTCTGGGTTGGAAAAGCCCGGGATATGAGAAGACTGATTGTGAAAAAATTCAAAATAAAAGAATAGTTCCTTCTACCTCGCCTTCCTAAAGTATTAAAGCTTTCATTTTAGACTACCGTTAAGTCCCTTATTAGAACCCGTTGAATAGGTCAGCTTTGGACCTAAAGTTGAGGCATCTTCTCAACAGACGAAAAGATTTAGAATATCGGGATTCAAACCACTAAGGAGGGAAATTATGACGATACGGAAATCGAACTATCAGGTTATAAATATGTGTGACTTTTGTGCGGAAGAGTTTGGAAGCTGCGGAGCCAGTCCGCTATTCAGTTATGAAATTGATATTGAAAAAGTCTGTCCAAATTCTCTCAACTCAGTTGTAGCTTGCGACAAATATGAAAATCCTGTTACCGCCATTCTTAACAGTTACTGATGGGTATCCGTTCGCATTACATCTGCTCAACTTTTTTTAAACATTCCAATGGTAGCAAGCACTGCCATCATAAACCCAAACAGAGTGTAGATATAGAGACCCATACTGGTATTGCCCAGTAAATCGATAAAATAACCCCTATTGAAAATAAATCCCCAGAAAAAAACAAATGCGTAGGATATCAGCAAGCCCAGTTTGTGCCGGCCAAAAAGCAAACAGAGGGTCAACAAAAAGGCAAAAAGAAGGACTTGGCCCAACGGAACAGATAAGGATTTATCGGAAAGAAAAGCAGTTATAGGGTCTTGAAAGTCGGCGGGCATACAATTCTCTCGCTATTTTTCTTGTCTAAAAAGTAGTATTTATTATTACTAATACTATAAGTCTCTTGCTTCCTAAAATCCAGTGGAATGAGTAATCAGCTCATGGGAAACCATTTAAGCTTTCCATGCTGGGCAGCGAATAGTGCGAGGCTTTGACCATTGAGGCCTGGTAAATGAAGCCACCTCCCGGCTTATTGAGTTCTCCTTGAAAAAAAATAAACTCAAAAATTTCTTCGGCCCGTTCTGCATCTACAACTACGGTCAAAATATCCTGCTCGGACCAGGCTCCATAATCTTTAACACTCTCAACAGTACGCAATCCCCTTCCAGTATGGACATTGCATGAGTTAATATTTTTTTCAACATGCAACATTTCTACAAGGCGAATACCTGCTCCTTTTGGCAAGAAACAGGTAATACGCTTAATATGTTTACTAATATTATTTTTCATGAGCCTTTTTATCTTCATCGGCTGAAAATTTATCCAGAACATCCGGCGGAATATAAGTCGCCGCCTTTTCCAGCGATGTGATGTACATGATCCCCATTCCCGGAGTATCAAGATTTCCAGCCAAATACATTCGTTCAAACACACGTTCCACCTGTTCTTTGGAGACCACAATGTCGATAACCTCTTTTTCCACTTCCACAGCAACACCCAGAATGCCGAGCCGCTCCCTCACCCCCATACCTCGGGCAAAATGAACCGTTGCTCCCTGGGCTCCTGCTTCACGAGCCGCCTGGATGATCGTGTCGGCCACTCCCCGTTGCACGATACAGGTGATCAGGGCGATATCTGTTAGAACCGTTACCTCTCTCAGGCTCATGCCACGGCCTCCTGTCCTTTCAAAATATGTATCCGCTTCAAATTAGCTCTCCGAGTCTTGAATTGAATCCAGACACCCATGATTAATACTGACAAAATTGGGCAGATAGAAGCCATGGATAGAATGCCAAAACCTTCGACAGCCTGGACCGCATTACCAAATCCTAAACCCATCGCTAAAACCAGAGGAACAGTGACCGGGCCGGTAGTTACCCCGGCACTGTCCCAGGCTACATTAACAAATTCTTCTGAAGAAATTATAGTGAGCACAATTGCAAGGGCATACCCGGGTAACAAAAGATAATATATCGGAATTTCAAAAATTATTTTCAATACTCCCAGGCTGATGCCAAAGCCGACACCCGTTGAAACCGCCATCATAAGCATGCTTTTCTTGAATACGCCGTTGGTAAGATTTTCTACTGTCTGACCCAAGGCGTTTAATGCCGGTTCTGCCAAGGTAGCTCCGAAGCCCAGTATCCATGCGAAGAACAGGGCAATAAAAACTCCCAACGAATAGGTATATAAAGGAGAACCCTCCACATTTTCCAAAGATGCAAAAGCCGCCGGCACAAAACTTCCGGATTGGCTTCCCAATTTGGCGAGACCATAACTCAAGCCAATGTTGAACACGATCATCCCGATCAAAGAAAGGCAAAGACCATAGGTAAGAATTCCCGGTTCACGGATTTTTTCCCGCAATAACAGTTTGAGAACTAAGAATAAAAAGATAACCAAAGGAACAATGGACCGGGAACCCGAAATAATCTCAGCATAGGGGGTCTCCCAGCTTGTGCCTGCCTGCATCATCACTGCACTACTCGCCTCGATAATGGATTCTGGACTGGTGATCAGCGATACATAAATCGCCAACCCCATCACTCCGATAACGGGAAACAGCGATGCCAAAGTTACAATGCCAAAACCTGACAAAGAAGAATTACCCTTCCCCGCCGCCGAAGCAATTCCAATTCCCAGAGACAAAACAAGAGGAACTGTCACCGGGCCCGTGGTCACCGCTCCGCAATCCCAGGCCAATCCCAGAATTTTAGTCAATTCCGGATCCATCATGCAAAACACTGTCAGCCCTAAAGTGGGAATCAAGGCACCATAGATCATGGGCTTTAGGCTCCAACCATTGAGAAAACGCATAGTACCTAGAACTGCCGCCAACCCAACCCCTATACCAACCACCAGCACTAGAGATCCAGTCCAATCATTGAGTAACGTATAAAGATAGGGTGCCTTGCGCACATCAACAATGGATCCTACTGCCTGAAGTGCTCCGATCGCTGGTTCAGCAAAGGTCACTCCAATACCCAATAAAAACGCTACGAATAAAACAACCTCAAGTCTGGATTTTTTTGGCAGGGTATTGCCAATCACTTCCCCAAAAGGCATGAGACCCAGTTTCAGACCTTCCAGGAATATCATTAGTCCCAGGATCACTGCTAATAATCCTGCAATGATGACCCCGTGCTCCAAAACATTTTGGCGAAGAATAAAAACCTGGAACAGGAAAAGATAAACCGCTAGAGGAACAACTCCTTTAACCTGATTTAATAGTCGAAACCCAACATACGGCCCAAGAAGCCGATAAATATCAATACCCCGAAGTTGTAGCTTTTTTGGACAATAAGGAATTTCCTCTCCGCTATCATTTCTGGCAAGCGGGGGCGTTAGCAAATTATAGGAGAGGGAATTTTGCTTAAGGCTGACCTCTCTTACAAAGTCCCCAAATCGGATTTCTCCAGCCATATAATTTAACCAAATTAGTTAATTAAAATTTCGCCTCCATGTATATTAGAGTTGGCGCAGTTTGAAATATTCCATGAATTCATATTTTTTTCTAATACCCTTCTTCTGCCTAGGGCAACTGGAAAAATAAGGGTCTAACCGAGAAAACTATTTGCTAGCCGGAAAGAGCTACTACTAGTTGACCCCACGCCTATTGGTCATCCATTTCAATCCTCTTATCAGCCGTTTCGGATAATATTTTTCGGATTTCCGGATTGCCATCTAAAAACAAATTAAAATCAATATCACTGAGGACAAGCAGGTCGCAGAACCCCAAAGCTTTTATCGAAAAAGTTCTTGGTATTTTTTTGATCAGTGCAATTTCACCGAAAAAATCTCCACTTCCTAAACAAACTGGTATGGGTTGAATCTCCACCTCAACACACCCGGAGGAAATAAAATACATGGAATGTCCTATTTCTCCCTTTTTCAAAATTACTTCACCCGGAACTACCAACATCGGCTTGAGGAGCCGCGATATATGATCTAAACGGTCAGGAGGAAAATTTGAAAATAGAGGAACGCTTCGTACCAGTTTTTCTGGTTCCAATTGAAGGTCCAGTGTGGGGCGGGGTTGGATTTTCCGCATCCTG
>JABJCF010000453.1 GCA_018665625.1 Nitrospina sp.
CGATTTTGGAAAAGTCCGCAAGGCCCGAAAACAGGCCGGAAATATCTCGAAGCAGACAAAGCCGGTTTGCACACAGGGAAGTGTCATCTACCATCACCATCACGTTATCAAAAAAGTCATCTACAGCCGGTTTTATTTCCCCCATCTTTTCAAGGGCCTTGGAAAACTCTTTATTCTCAATGTGATCCAACACTGGGTTACGAACCTTTAAAAAGGCTTCATACAATTGCTTTTCTGCAGGCTCATTCAGCAAACCGGGATCAATTTCTCCATCCACCTTTTTATTTAAAATGCTGGCGACTCGTCGAAAAGCAATAGCAAGAGGCTCGAAATAAGGCTGTTTTTTCAAATCTGTAAAAGCCGCTACTTTGGCTTTTACATCAACGATAGAATCCATTCCTGTTGAAAGGACACAGTCAATAGCATCGTATGGGAAATCTTGTCCACTCAGTAAAGTTTTATAACGCTGAGCAAACAAATCTTCCACATGCTTTTTAATGTCATCTTTACTCAGCTTAGCTTTACTGGAAAGTAGATTGAGGCAATCCTCCACAATCTTTTCAAAAGAAACCTGCCAACCGCGATCCAATATGATTTGCAAAATCCCCAAGGCATGCCTCCTTAATCCATAAGGATCTTCGGAGCCGGATGGAATCAGTCCTACGCTTATACAACCGATAATGGTATCAAGCTTGTCAGCAACTGCCACAATGGCAGCTGGATCAGACGAGGGCAGTTCACCCCCGGCATACGTGGGTAGATAATGCTCTGTAATAGCTTGAGCGACTTCCGCTTCCTCCCCCGAGTGCGCAGCATAGTAACCGCCCATGATCCCTTGTAGTTCTGGAAATTCGAACACCATTTGGCTGACCAGATCCGCTTTGCATAATTCAGCTGCTCTTCTCGCTTGTGTTTCTTTTTGCGGACAGATTCCACTCGCCAGAATTCCAGCTAAGTCTGAAACCCGGCTTACTTTTTCATAAATGGTTCCCAGCTTTTTCTGAAATACAACACCCTTTAAAGGCTCCACAAAATCTTCGAGTTTTTTCTTTCGGTCTTCATCATAAAAAAAGCGCGCGTCTTCAAGCCGCGCACGTAAAACGCGTTCGTTTCCTTTTTTTATCTCGTTCCCTTCTGTTGCAGGCATGTTGCTGACAGTTATAAAACAGGGGAGAAGGTTTTCTTCTTTATCCCAAACTGGAAAATATTTCTGGTGATATTTCATGGTTATCACCAGCAATTCTTTAGGCAACTCTAAAAATCCCGGATCAAAATCGCCTTTAATTGCTACCGGATATTCCACCAGATAATTAACAAGATTTAACAAATCCTCATCTTCTTTTATATGGCCACCTGCTTGCTCGGCTAATGCTTGAACCTGTTTCAAAATGGTAGTCTTCCTAACCGCGGGATCCACCATTAAAAAATGCTTTTCGCAATCTTTTAAATAGGATTCCAGACTTTCGATTTTAAATTTCTCCGGGTTAAGAAATCGATGTCCGCGCGAGACAACACCACTTGAAACCCCATCAAATTCAAACTCAAGGGCTTGCCCATCAAAAACCGCAGCAACCCAATGCAAAGGCCTGGCAAAAGGACGCGCCTTATTTCCCCAGCGCATTTTTTTCTGGAAAGGGATTTCGTTGATCAATTGCGGCAAGTACTCATTTAATAATAATGATGTAGGGCGACCTGTATTTTCAACTTGAGCACAAACCACTTCGCCTTTTGGAGTTTGTTTTCGGATCAGATCGGCAACATCCACACCTTTTCCCCGTGCAAAACCAATTGCCGCTTTGGTGGGTTGACCTTTGTCATCGTAGGCCACCGAAACCCCCGGCCCAAGAAACTCATCCAGAGAATCTTTTTGCATCGCCGTCACACCTTTAACCGAAATTACCAGTCGTCTTGGGGTGCCCATCGCTTTGGGAGTTTCGGCTTCAATCCGGTTTTTGGCAAAAAAAGAGGATAATTCCTCCCCCATGTATTTAAGGGCAGGCTCCACATATCCTGAAGGAATCTCTTCCGAGCCAATTTCTATAAAAAATTCAGTCATATCGATAAAATAAAGAGGTTTTCAGGATTCCCTAAAAACAAATGAGATAAAAGCAAAAACGAGTATTATCGATCAAAAAACTTGAAAGTCAACCTTCAGATTAAGCACTGAAACGTAAATCCTATTTTAGGATATTATGCTATATTCTCTATCTTATGCCATGTTTAGACTCTGTCCGAATTTCTTTGTTCGAATCATAATGCGTATCAACAAATGACCACAACCATCATTATCATAGCAATCATTGCCATTGGTGCCGGGCTGGCTTCTAAGTTGTTTAGAAAATCCTCTTCTAAGAAATCAGCTTCAGGAGATTCTAAAAGCGAACCCACCTCGCCCAAGTTGCGTGATCCCAACAAAGCTAAAAGAGCTCAGGCTTTGGTCGAAAAAGCCATAAAGATGTCCCCTGAAATGGGAGTGGGAGAGGTCAAACTTTATCGGCCTCCCCCTGAACCAGAACTATTCATTGGAAGAAAAGAAATAATAAAAGATGTCTTGGCACGAACCGGCAAGCCGCCTGTGATGATCAGTTTTAGCGGTTCCCAAGGAGTAGGAAAAACCACTCTGACAGTAATGATGATTAAAAGGATGGCCTCACAATTTCCCGGAGACCAGGTTTTTATGGATATGCGAGGCAGCGATCCAAAAGCCCCTTCGCCAATGGAAATCATGAGTAGAATTATCACTCGGTTCAAACCCAATCAGCCTCTACCAACAGAAATAAAATCGCTTACAAAGCTGTATAGGACTACTTTAAAAAGGCAAAAGGGAATACTCATTCTAGACAATGCCGCTGGGCCAAAACAAATAATACCCCTTATTCCACCGCCCTCCTGGCTATTGATGACTACATCCACAAAGCCAATGAATTTACCTGGTTTTGTATCCATTAAACTGGATACTCTTGATTTTCTCGATTCTCACAATATGCTTACGCGGCTTTGCCCAAAACTTAGCCATGCCATTAAAGAAATTTCTAAAATCTGTAAAGATGTCCCCATAGCTTTGGAGCTGATTGGAAAACTATTTGCCATCAATGCAACGATGGATCCTGAATATTTTGCCAACAAATTTCGCGATGTAAAAAAAGGTCTGGGGCATGGAGATAATGAAACTATAGCAACGGGCATCGAATCTTCTTTGAAATATAGCTACACCCTCCTCCCTGACAAAGCTGCAGTAGTTTTAAGAAAACTAACCGTATTCCCTGGTTCTTTCAGCGCCAAAGCGGAATCATTTGTTTGCGAAGATAATGATAATTTATCGTTGATTGGACTAGTTCAATATGGTCTGGTTGAAACCAATGAAAACACCGACCGTTTTAACCTGCATGATCTAGTACGAAAATTTATTAAACCCCTCGTATCAGGAGGGGAACAGGCTATGGCAGAAAGACGCCTGTCTACCGAGTTTATGAATGCCCTGGAAACAGCAGCAAAACTAAATTTAAAAGGGGGAAAGCCCCAAATAAAAGGCCTGATGTTTTTCGATCAGGAGATGGACAATATAAAAGCCGGTCAGGAGTGGAGTCAAAAAAATTGTTCTAAAGATAAAGATGCCGCCAAAATATGTAGCGCTTATACAGAAAATGGAGCAGAGCTTATCGTAAAACGATTGCCACCTGCAGAAACTATTCGTTGGTTTGAAGCCGCCCTATCTGCCGCACAACAACTCGGTGACAAAGAGGCCGAACGCATGCACCTTTTAAATCTGGGGCCGGAATACAACAGAATGAATCAGCCGCAAAGAGCTTTAGAGTTTATGGAGCGAGCCCTCGGCCTTTGTAAAAAAGAGGGGGACCATCAAGGAGAGAAAGTTGCTCTAAGACACTTGGGCGTGGCTTGCTTCGCATTAAAAAATTACAAACGCGCTGTAGAATTTCTTGAGCAAGATCTCAAATTCACCCAAGCTGCTGGTGAAAAAGCCGAAGAGATGGATATCCTTGAAAAACTGGGAGCCGCATATCAGCATATAGGTGAATTTCAAAAGGCTATAGAGTATGGAGAACAGGCCTTTGAAATGGCAAAACTAAAGAACGATAAAGACAAACAAGTCTACTTATTGAACATGTTGGGTGAAATCTATCTGGGTCTGGAGGATACGGAAAAAGCTCTCGAGTACTTTGAAAACGGCCTGGATCTGGCTCAGAGAACAAAAGGACGTCCTTTAGAAAACGAAATAACCCAAAAATTAAGCGAGCTCGCAACCAAATCGGGCGATATCCAAAAAGCTCTGGTCTATCTTGATAACGGTTTGGCCTCGGCAAGAAAAAACAAAGACGTGCAAGGGGAAGGCAGTTTTCTGATGCAACTAGGAAACGCTCATCAGGCTAATAACGACCATGATCAGGCCGCGATTTACTTCGAAGATGCGCTGGAACTATCTAAAAAATCAGAAAATAGAGAGCTGGAAGGAGAAGCGCTCTGGCAAATAAGTTTAGGGCTAGGTAGCCAGGATAGATTTGTTGAAGCCAGTGAACGCGCAACTGAAGTTTTGAAAATTTACGAAGAAATCAATCATTCCGATTCAATGGCAGTACGCACACAAATAAGAAAATGGTCCAGTGGCGATTCGCCGCCTATGGCAGACAACGAAAATCCTTCCAGTTAAGATTCGTTTTTCAATAAAGGAAACTGCATCGCTTCCCTTTGCTGAACATAGACTTCAGCGCATAAGCGCGCGAGGTTTCGAACCCTTCCTATAAAACCCGTCCGCTCTGTAACACTAATAGCCCCTCTGGCATCAAGTAGATTAAAGGCGTGAGAACACTTCAACGTGTAATCATAAGCAGGAAGAACCAATTCTTTTTCCAATAACTCTTTCGCTTCCAACTCATACATATCGAACCACTGGAACAAACGTTCCTTATTTGAGACTTCGAAATTGTAACGGGAAAATTGTTTCTCGGTTTCAAGATGAACATCGCCGTAAAGAAGATGTTCATTCCACTTTAAATCATATACGTTGTCTACATTCTGCAGATACATCGCTATCCGCTCCAATCCATATGTCAACTCAGCGGTAACCGGTTTTAAATCTATCCCCCCCACCTGTTGAAAATAAGTAAACTGAGTGATCTCCATTCCATCCAGCCAGACCTCCCAACCCAGTCCCCAGGCTCCCAATGTAGGGGACTCCCAATCATCCTCAACAAACCGAATATCATGTTTCAGAGGGTCAACACCCAAAACGGTGAGACTGTTTAAATATTGATCCTGCACATCTTGAGGGGAAGGTTTAAGAATCACTTGAAACTGGTAGTAATGTTGTAGCCTGTTTGGATTTTCTCCATA
>JABJCF010000454.1 GCA_018665625.1 Nitrospina sp.
GCTTATTCACTCAACAAAAATTTCAACAACCAAGGATACAATTTTGCGTCAGAAATCGGGTTTAATCAGATTAGAGAATGCTCGGTTTTCTTATAAAGAAAGTTCACTTTATGACCTTGTTGCTAGCACTAATAGGATTGAACCCATATTTCTAGGTGAAACCTTTAGAAGTGCAGATGAAATTGCTGATTATTCCAATACGACTTTTTATAGTGGTCGTTTACGTGTTGCAACAAATCACGACAATTTATGTATTCCAGAGGAAATGGAACGTGGTATCCACTGGACAGATATTCAAGGAGAAATTAAAAGTGGAGGAGGAAGTGGTAGCTACTGTTCAGAAGAGATAAATGAGATTACGCGGCTAGTTCGATCTATATTGTTAGAAAATAAATTTAGTGGAACACTCGGAGTGGTAACACCCTTTAGACAGCAAGCAAACCGAATTAGGGACAATTTGTATGACGGAGAAATGCCTCGTGAGATATTAGAAGAAAAGCTTTCTATCGATACTGCGCATGGTTTCCAAGGAGATGAAAAAGATGTGATTTTATTCAGCCTTTGTGCCGGGCCCGGCATGCCAGCTGGGTCGCTTGGTTTCTTGCGTGAAACAGGGAACCTATTTAATGTTGCTGTTAGCCGTGCAAGAGCTGTTCTCCATGTAGTAGGAAATAGATCTTGGGCAAATTCCTGCGGTATACGCCATATTAAAAGTCTGGCTAGAACTAAAAAATCACCGGTAGCGGACAATAATCGAGGCCAATGGCATCCACATGAATCACCTTGGGAGAAAATTTTCTACGATGCTTTGATAGCCAAAGGAATTAATGTCGTTCCACAGCATCCCGTTTCAAGTAGGCGATTAGATTTGGCGTTTCTTAGCAAGACTAATAAGTCTATAAAAATAGATATAGAAGTTGATGGAGATTGTCATCGCAATTCTGATGGGACAAGAAAAATAGACGATATTTGGCGGGATGTCCAACTGATTGGTATGGGATGGAAAGTCATGCGCTTTTGGGTATACCAGCTACGAGAAGATATTGATGGTTGTGTAAATAAGGTCTTGAAAGTTACGGAGGAAGAATGAGCCAAGCAAATGAGGAAAACCAGTCCAACGAATTTAAAAATGACGCTTCCTCTTTGAGGGCAAGAAATGGAAATGCGCTCGATAAAGCTTTCCCGTCCTCATGGACCCTTGGCATCCTCGTTATCTTGGTCATAGCTTTAAGCCTGATTTCGGGGTGGAAAGTGGTCAACCTTGGGCTGGAAAAGGCAGAATTAGAACGTGACAAAAAGGTAAATAAAGCTATACGTGAGGAGATTCCTAGACTGCAAACTGAAAAAAATGAATTGCGAAAAAAACGAGACCAAATTAAGAGAGAAAAGGAAACGCAAGGGTTTGAATTAGAGAGGCTGGAAGCAGACCAAAAGACAGCCCGGACAGGCTTGGCAAATATAAATTCTAAGCGCGACAGCCAGGAATCAGAGTTTACACGTAGAGAAAAAAAGTTGGCAGATATGAGTGCAAAATTAAGGGCGGCTAAAGATGATCATGATGATTTGAAAGTTAGTTTAAAAACTAAAAATAATCTTATAAAAACACTGCAGAAAAATATCGATGCTTTGCGGGAAAATATCAATACTTTTGAAAGTGAAATTATTAAACTTAAGGCAAAAGAAAGTGGCTTGATACTGGAACAGGATAAATTGCAGGAAATCAGGAATCGCATGCAGCAAGAGCTGGAATCAATTGAGGAAAATAGAGAAGATATGAGAAAACTGTCGGATGATTTCAGGGAGGTCGCTGTAAATATGAAAAGGTCAAGGGTCAGTATCGAAAGTGAGGCTAAGCAATTAGCTACGGCGACAAGAGGTTTAGAAAGTGAGCAGCAAGTACTTGTAAAAGCTGCAGACTCTATAAGTAATAAGAGCCAGGAAATTGGTTCGGTAGTAAATCAGATAGAGGCGATACGAAGAAATTTTAAAACTGCTCAAGTTGATTTGGGCAAGTCAATAAGTGAATCGCGGGAGCAAATTAGATCCCTTAAAGAAATAATAAATAAGGAATCTGCTCAAATGGAAAAGAATACCCAAAAAAATGAAAATACTATGGATGGCTTTCAGGCCAATTTGAAAGGTATCCAAAGAGTGACAGCCGAATATGAAAATAACTTAAAAACTCTACAGGATAAGCTAGCAATAGCAGAGCAAACTTCCAGCTCAATGAGGAACCTAGAGAGCGCTCTCATAAAATCAAAAAACAAAATCTCTTCTAACGCAGAAAATTTCGAGGGTTTATTCGCCCAGGTTGATGGGCAATTTAAGAGTTTCAGTCAAAAACTGGACCAAACCTTGGAGCAAGTGAATAGAAAATATAAGAAAGCGGACAAGGATCTGGTGCAACTCATTAGTAGAAGCAAGGAACATAAAAATAATATCGACGATCAAAATCAGCGTGTTAATAAAGGATTAGAGGAAGTTAAGGATGTCAAGGAGCAGGTTGAAAAAAAATTGGGGTTGTGGGGGAAAATTATTAAAGAGGTCCAAGATTTCATGGGGCAATCTAAAAATTGATTTGTTGATTGTGGCATTTATTTATTCTTGGGGAATTAGAGTTATGGTTGAACAACAAAGGTAAATTATTTTTTCA
>JABJCF010000455.1 GCA_018665625.1 Nitrospina sp.
CAAATCTCATAGCCCTTAATCGCTTCACCATTTCTCGTGTGGATGTGAAGGCAGATATTGAAAATATTCCTCTCGATATTGTTCTGGCTCGTTTGTTCTTGAAAGGATCAAGAAGAGACAGCCTGAGAACCAGTTATGGAAGCATCTATCTGGGTAAAGACCCAATGACTCGAATTTACGACAAGTTGAATGAGCTTAAACACAGAGAGAAAGAGGGTGCTGATTTAACGGAGTGGGAGAAACAAGTTTTGAAAGATGAAAAACATATTACTCGTTTTGAAGTAGAAATCAAAAGACCGGGTTTGGATTTGGAACAATTAGTAAAAGATCCTGAGTCATTGGTCTCCTATCTTGAGAGATTAGAATTCTATGACTTCGAAGATGATGAAAACGTAACCGCTACTGGAGGGCTCCAGTTCCTCCTTAGAAACACGACAAGATCATTCCGCAAGGCTCTGGATGCATTCAGAACCGAAGACCTTAAACAGCAAATCAGAGAGAAATATTTAGCAGGTGTAGCAACTTGGTTTGATAACAAATCAAGAATTATTGACGATGTGCCATTTTAAATTAGGAGAATGAACATGAAGAAAAGAATTAGTTTAAAAGCCTCTTTGAAAAAGTTTTTGAATGAATTAAGAGGCTATGGAATCAAAATTCAACTAATCAGAGGGGATATGGAAAATTCTAAAAGTTTTGAAGAACTTGATTGTGAAATTATTTTTAATTATCTCACCCGAGTTGTTCCGGGTTCTATGTTGAGTGTTCATTGTGGCTGTGAAGAATTCTATGAAGATTCTGAAGATGATGATGAATTTTAAAGAAAATAATTATCCCTCCTGCCCAAGCGGCGAGCGGTAATTATTTCAACTTTGCTTTTAGGTTTTTAGTAAGGAAAATATAACTAAACAATTTTTATTATGAACAATGATTTCTTAACAATTAAAAAGCTGGCTGAATATATCAGCGTAAAACCAAAAACTCTCTATCACTGGGCGCAACATGGGAAAATTCCTGCCTATAAATTGAATGGGGTTCTACTCTTTGACCTCGTTGAAATAGTTGGATTAATTAAGAAGGGTTTGATTCAGCCTAAAAACCCTTTTAGACGATCAAAGAAAATGCTTGGTAATAGCCTCATTCTTTCGGATAATCCGTCTGACAGCGACCAAGAGACGCTTCTTGATAAAAGGAGTTCGCATGTATAAACGTGGAAATGTCTATTGGTGCAAATTTACCAAACCCGGACGAAAGAAAGCTTTATTCTTCAGTCTGGGTAAGGATCGCAAAAAGGCCAAGCTTGAAGAGGCCAACCTTCGAAGGAAGTTTGAAGAAGGTAAGCTCTTTGACATTCAGAATAGTAAGAGAATCACTATCCAATCTCTATTGGAAAGGTACGTGGTTAATGTTTCTCAACTGAGAGTGATTAAAGGTCAAAAGAAACAGGCCACTGTTGATAATGAAGGGTATCTCATCAACACTCTTAATCGCTTTTTCGGCCATCTGTTTCTAGCTGAAGTGACTTCACTTCATTTAGAGGACTATGAAAGAAAACGATATGAAGAAAATGTTTCAGAAATAGCTGTTCACCATGAGCTTTGTTTATTGAAAGCCGCTTATCGGTGGGCAGTGGAACGTTGGGATCTTCTTGATAGAACCCCTTTTGCAAAATATGATTTGCCTAATGGGGATAAACAAAGAGTACGTTTTCTTGAGGAGTGGGAAGAAAAGGAACTTGACCTCGCGTTATCCAAACCTGAAAACCGGTTTCTACGCCAGTTTGTGACCATCTTCCATGAAACTTTGATTCGCCCTATCAACTTGTGCGAATTAGAACTTGCCCAGCTTAACTTAGAGGAACGTTTTATCCATCTTGGAAAAACTAAAAATGGTGAACCGAACCTTGTTCCATTAAGTGGCAACGCCTATCAAGTTTTCAAAGAAGTATTACAAGACCGCGTTACCAATAAGGTTATGAATATTCAATTTGCCAATCTAGTCTTTATAAATCGAGGCAAGCCCATCAATACCAATATTATGGGCAGATGGTTTAAAGAAGTTGTGAGGGGCAAAAAAAGGTTTATTCGCCAGAAGGACGGAACAGAGGTAAAGGTTTTCGTTGGTGGTACAAAGATCAACGATCTACGGTTATATGATATGAAGCATGATCGTATGACTCGTGAGAGGCGAAAGGGAGCGACTTTATCAGACTTGGCAGAGATTGCAGGTCAAGAAGATATCCGCTCTACTCGACGCTATGCCCACCAGCAATTGGAAACCAAAAGAAGGATCGTCAAAAACTTTCAGCCTATTTTTGGAAAGACTGGAGAAGCTTCAAAGTAGTTTGGCTACAGTCCAAAGAAAAAGGGCCTAGTCAATTCGACTAAGCCCTTTCAAAACAAAATGGAGCTGGCGGGGATCGAACCCGCGACCTCTTGAATGCCATTCAAGCACGCTCCCAGCTGCGCCACAGCCCCAAAAACCTATATTCTCTCCAAAGGATTGATATTAACGATTATATTGACTCTGTCAAGTGCTAATCCTTTCACCATTTTCCGGCTATTGCCTTGCCGCACTTTCTCTATATAATATAAAAGAAACTTTTCATTATTTTCTGTGACTGACCGTACAAAAATGATATCCCCTTCCCGCTAACCGATCGGACACCGTGCTTAAAAAACTAAAACGTCGCATTCGCAATGTTTTTATAACCGGGCTGTTAATAACCCTGCCCATTGCGCTGACTTATTTCATTTTACAGTTTCTTTTCAAGAACCTCGATGCGCTATCCCCTGTATTTACAAAAATCCTCATCGATTTGGGAGCCCCTATTCCTGAAGGTTATCGCATACCCGCGCTCGGATTAGTCATCACCTTATTGATCGTTCTTGCTGTTGGCTGGTTCACAACAAACTTTTTTGGTAAACGCTTAATACACCTTGGGGAAAGTATTGTAGAAAGAATCCCTTACGTCCGCAGAATCTATAAAGGCTCAAAGCAGGTAGTACAATCCATTGCCCACGCCGACACCAGTGCGTTCCGCAAAGTGGTATTACTGGAGTTCCCGCGAAGGGGGATGCTCGCAATCGGATTTGTCACTGGCGAATCGCGTGGCGAAGTGCAGGAATATACTCGTGAAGATGTGCTCAATGTTTTTGTACCCACCATGCCGAATCCCACATCCGGGTTCTTAGTCTTTGCTCCACCTGAAGAGCTCACCGAAGTTGATATGAGCATCGAGGACGGAATCAAATATGTGGTTTCAGGTGGAATCGTAAGTACGGAAGGACTGAAACTTGCCAAAACAGAGGACATCACGATTGACCTTCCCAAATGAGAGTTCCCTCAACATCCTGTATCTCGATAATCACTTAATCGCAGTTTGCAAACCGGCAGGCGTTCTCACTCAAGCTAATGACTCAGGATCAGAGTCGTTGATGGACCAAGTTAAAGCCTGGCTCAAGAAAGAATACAGCAAGCCAGGAAACGTTTTTCTTGGGTTGATTCATAGACTCGACCGAAATGTTTCAGGAGTGGTTTTATTTGCGCGCACCTCAAAAGGTGCATCACGGCTGTCTATGCAGTTTCGTGAAAAGACCACACAAAAACTCTATCGCGCTGTGGTGGAAGGAAAACCTAACCCTGCACATTCCACCCTTACGCATCATCTTCGGAAAGAAAGATCCCTAAAATCCACAGTTTTTAAACGTCCGGGGAAAGATACGAAACTGGCCGAGTTGGAATATAAAATACTGGAAAATTATGAAAGCTCAAGCCTTCTCGAAATAACACTTCACACAGGAAGGTTTCACCAAATACGTGCACAACTTTCCTTCATCGGTCATCCTATTTTGGGAGATAAAAAATATGGAGCCGCAACAGACCTTCCCGATAGAAAAATCGCTCTTTATGCGCATCGGCTAAATTTCCAACATCCGACCAGTAAAGAAGAACTTTGTGTTGAATCCCCTCCCCCACCCAACTGGCCACCCACTAGCGTGGGGGGCGACTGAAAATAGTTTATTGTAGAATGACAGGGTTAACCAAGTTTAAGGTTATTATCCTCCCCTGTAAATGGACCACTAGTGTAGGGAGGACAGTTCGCTATAACTCATTAAACCAAACAAGCCTTTGCCCGATTGTTTAGCCTTACGAGTGTTGACTCATTGCCTCTGAGGGTTGCCCGGGATTGGACTGCAACGAGTCTTTTACGAGGTCCTCTTTCGTAGTGTGGAATCCCATATCGATAAAGAGAGAGATCAATACCGGCACCAGAAATAATGTAAAAAAAGTAGATATACTCAGCCCGCCTATTAATGCAGTTCCCATCCCTCTATATAATTCGGTTCCGGCACCTTCTCCAAACGCCAGGGGAATCATCCCGAAAACACTTGATATAACGGTCATCATAATTGGACGGAGTCGGGTCTCACAAGAAACCAGCAAAGCCTGTCGCTCTTCCATCCCCGCCTTAATATTATTTAGCATCTGATGGACAATGAGAATGGCATTATTGACTACGATACCCGCAAGAATAACGACTCCTAACTGAGTGAGAATATCGAACGTAATCCAGTTCCAACCTTCGGCCATCGCCTGCGCGTTGGGAATGTTCCATTCCTCTAAAATACTTTTTATGTTTCCCCGCTGATACAAATTGTTCCAGGTAATCCCAAGGAAAGATCCAGAAACCGCCAGCACCACAGTGAGCATTACAATAAAAGGCCTGAGAAAAGACGAGAACAAGGCAACGAGAAGAAGATAAATAAATCCTAATGCATAGGCAAAGCTGTTCCTCAACGATTTTTCAGTGGAAGCCAACTCATCAGCAGAGCCACCAATGCGCAATCCGAATTCCTCATTCAGGGTAAGGCGGGTGGGAGCTAAAACTATTTCATCCACGCGATCAATCACCGTTTGCATAGGCATATCTTTTCGAAC
>JABJCF010000456.1 GCA_018665625.1 Nitrospina sp.
AGTCCACCGTGTCTTTTTTGATGTCGCTGAGCAAAAAAGCAGGGATAGGAGTCAGCCGGCCTTCTGTATAACGGTAAGCGGCAGGGGAATCACCGTCCATCGATCCAAAGTTTCCCTTACCATCAACAAGAGGGTAACGCATGGAAAAATCCTGGGCCATTCTAACCATCGACTCGTAAGTCGAAGAGTCTCCATGCGGATGGTATTTACCTAAAACCTCACCAATAATTTTGGCAGATTTTACATGTTTGCTGACCGCATTCATGCCCATGCTTTCCATCGCGTACAAAATTCTGCGATGGATAGGTTTGAGTCCATCACGGACATCGGGAAGAGAGCGAGAAACTATCGTTGAAAGGGCATAGGTCAGAAACCTTTTTTCAAGTTCTTCCTGTAGGTCTGATGTTGTTTCCTGCCTCATTTTTCAGTTAAATCTAAAAGGTTATTTGTATAGAAAAGCGAAAAGGTTATTTTCCGACTTGACGTTTCAGGATGGCGATCTTATTAGTTTCCTAGTGACGGAGGTACTTTAAAGCTTCCTGTTTGTTTAAATTATTAAAGCTAAATAAATCAAAGGGTTAATTCAATTTCACCACTAGAGTTGAAATAGTACTTAATTTAAGGATTACAATATATTGTATGCCAAAGTCAAATATATACAATATGCAGTATTGCAAAGCAAGCAAATTCAATGATTAAAGTGGTTTTGCGCGATTAATACCAAATCTGCCCATTGAGCTTTGAAATCCTTTTGGATGAAGATCCATCCTAAAAGAGCCGGATAAACTATCTGGTTTTCAAGTGGCGAATACCCATATTTACTGAAGATTTCCGGAAATGGACTACCATTTGCGGTGTTTTTTTTCATTTTAGGAGCAATTATGTCTGACCCCAAGTTGCAGGAAAAAATAATTGATGCACTGAAAACGGTTCAAGACCCTGACCTTCATAAAGATATTGTCAGTCTTGGGTTTGTTAAAAATATGGAACTGGATGGCGGGAAGGTTAAATTTGATGTTGAACTTACAACCCCGGCCTGTCCTGTTAAAGAACAACTGAAGTCAGAATGCGAAACAAAGGTTCAGGCTATTGAAGGGGTGGATAGTGTTGATGTCAATATGACAGCAGTGGTTCGTTCTACCCAGCACACTCAACCCGTTTTAACGGGAGTTAAAAATATAATTGCGGTAGCGAGTGGGAAAGGGGGCGTGGGTAAATCAACCGTCAGCACCAACCTTGCAATTGCTTTGTCCATGACCGGTGCCAAGGTGGGATTGATGGATGCAGATATTTATGGTCCCAGCATTCCACAAATGATGGGCATTCCGATCAGTTCGCCAAAAGTTGGAGAAGAAAATAAATTTTTTCCGCACGAAAAATATGGCTTAAAAGTAGTTTCGGCGGCATTTTTAACTAAACAAGGACAGCCGTTGATGCTTCGCGGACCCATGCTGGGTGGGATCATTCAGCAGTTCCTGCAAAATGTGGAATGGGGCGAACTGGACTATCTGGTTATCGATTTACCTCCAGGAACCGGCGACGTCCAATTGACTTTGACGCAGAAAGCCCCCTTGTCAGGCGCAGTAGTGGTAACTACTCCGCAGGAAGTCAGCCTTATTGACGCGGACAAAGGTGTCAAAATGTTCCAACAGGTAAAAGTTCCATTGCTGGGCATTGTTGAGAATATGAGCTATTTCGTTTGTGACGGCTGCGACAAGAAACACACAATATTTAAAGAGGGCGGCGGGCAAAAACTTGCCGACACCTTCAATATACCTTTACTTGGAAAAGTTCCCATAATCTCGGCCGTTGTTGAGGGTGGAGACTCAGGTGTGCCCATAGTGATGAGTGACGCAAATTCACCAGCCAGTCTGGCTTATAAAGAGTTGGCAGGGCAGGTGGCGGCTCAGTTGAGCATCAATCAGTCCAAAGACGATACAGTAGACGCTTCTTTTGAATTAGCCTGGAAAAGCTAACCGGCTAACGCCGGGGGTAATAGGTCGATACTCGTTATGCGGACCAACTATTTGGTACTGAGCTTAATTTAAAATCTAAAAAATGGATAAGCGATTATGGCAGCTCCTGCTCCCAAAAATATAAAACAGGTAAATGAATCTACGCTGGGTATTTCTTGGAATGACGGACATGAATCTGAATACCCTGTAAAAATATTACGAGAACATTGCCCTTGCGCAAACTGTATCGATGAGTGGAGCGGAAAAAAATTAATTGAACCCGGTTCAATTCCGGATTCCATTCGCCCGCAGAATATAAAAGCGGTGGGGCTTTATGCGATCCAGTTTTATTGGAATGATGGTCATGATACCGGGCTTTACACTCACGAATTGCTCCGGCAACTCTGCCCGTGTTCTGCCTGTGTGAGTAAAAATTAAGAGTTTTTTCAGAACCCTAAGTGGTTGAATTTTGTAACAATTTCGAGACATGAACGAAGCAAAATTGCAATATTGGAGTGACATAATAAAGATGGATGAAAGTCCTTCTGCCAATACCTCCCCCCTCACTTTTCTCAAATGGTAGAGGGATTTTCACCCTAAATTAAAATTACGAGTGCTAAACCCCCATACAGGTTAAGTGCTCCGACCCGAACGGGAGCGGTGGTCAGGCCGCTCCCGTTTTTTTATTGCCGCGTGTAGCTCGTTATCCCTTTCTTCGCCTTATCTAAAAATACTTAGTTATTTCGGTTTTTACCGAATCTTATGGGTTGTTCAGTTTCCGTATAAGCACTATAGTGCAATCGATATAAGCTTCCGTTCTGTCGCCTTTTTACCTGCTTCAGCAGGTTTAATGCTTTTAAATGCGTCAGACTTAAAGTTTATCTATTGCAAATCTTATGGGGAGAAAGATTATGCGCCGCCTACCTGTATCTATTTCAATTCTTACAGTTCTATTTTTCATTTTCAGCCTTACCTCTAATATTTTGATTAGTGATCCCGCAGCTGCGCATGCCGATGATAGAAAAGTAATAAAGAAAAAAATCAAAAAGAAAGTCACCATCAAAAAGACAGATGGCCAAATAACGATCAAGAAAAAAGTTAATATTAAAAAGGTTGTTAAAAAAGGCGGTCGACATGATGACGATAAAGACAATGATCGTCGTGGAGGCAATGGTGTCCCAAAACAAATTCGGAAACTAAACGCAAAGCTGAACGCTTTACAAACTCAAGTCAACACGATTGAATTGACACCGGGTCCTCAAGGAGAACAGGGCGATCCTGGTCCAGTAGGACCTCAAGGCCCTGCTGGGAATGATGGTGCCGACGGGGCGCAAGGTCCGGTGGGTCCGATAGGTGCAACGGGTGCAGCAGGAACGAATGGAACAAATGGTGCTGATGGTGCTGACGGGTCAGCTGGGGCTGACGGTCAGAATGGAGTTAATGGTCAGGATGGTGCAGATGGAGCGCAAGGTCCGGTGGGTCCGATAGGTGCAACGGGTACAGCAGGAACGAATGGAACAAATGGTGCTGATGGTGCCGACGGCCAGGATGGAGTTAATGGTCAGGATGGTGCAGATGGAGCACAAGGTCCGGTGGGTCCGATAGGTGCAACGGGTGCAGCAGGAACGAATGGAACAAATGG
>JABJCF010000457.1 GCA_018665625.1 Nitrospina sp.
CAAAAAAGGGTTCATCGCTTTCGATGACGTATTTTCCATCCAACCAGGCACCAAGGTCAATGGTGCGGCAGCGCTCCGAACAAAATGGCAGGTAAGGATTTTTCTCCCTATCCGTAATGGCGGGTTTTTTACAAATAGGACATTTTAAAATTTGCTCTTTCTCGTTCATTCTCAGCGCCTGCATAATTTCCCAAATATTAGCACTGATCTTTAGTTTCCTCATCTAGAAAATCCGGGCCAAAATCTCAAAATCAGGTCCGAGAGCAAGGGATTTTCTGTCTTTTCTGGAAAATTTTATAACTAATTGTATATTAAGGAATTATTGATTTTATTGAGAGATGGGGCTATAATTATAGCAACTTGGATATTCTATAACTAATTGAAAACAATGAAATAGTTTGTTTTTCTCATTCTGGATTCAATAAAAGTTATTTGAAAGGCGCGTAATCCAGTTAACTGTTTAACTATCAATATTTTATAGCCCAATTTTGTATTGTTGGGAAAATTTGTCGGTCCTCAACCAACCAGATGGAAGAAAGCGTATGATACCTGAAGCTCAAACAACAGACTTTTATAAGTTGCTAGGTGTGAAATCCGATGCCAGCCAAAAAGAAATCGACCGTGCTTATCAAAAATTAATAGGCAAGTTCGATTCATCCGATGGCAAAAGCGGTTCCCCTGATCAGCCTACTCTTAAAGAGCAGATCGAGGCGGCTCAGGAGGCTTATGATACGCTTTCCAATAAGGAGAAGCGCGAAGCCTACGATGCAGTGGCTCAGGTGCAAAAAGCCCCCGAACCCTCGACGCCTGTTAAGCCCGGTCCCCTTCAGTTTATGGGAAGTAAGGAACGCGCTAAAAACTCTAAACATCAAAATGTCTACCAGGATTTTTTTGGTTTTTCTGAAAAGCCGTTTGATCTTACTCCTGATCCTAAATACCTTTATTTGAGTCCGAAGCATAAAGAAGTTCTTGCGCATCTGGTTTATGGTTTGCAGGAGAACAATGGATTCCTGAAAATTATCGGAGAAGTCGGCACGGGTAAAACGATGATCTGCCGTAGCTTTCTAAGGGAGCTCAGAACCGATTTTAATATTGCCTATATATTTAATCCTGCAATCAATGAGTTGGAATTGTTGCAGACGATTAATAGCGAATTGGGGCTGCCAGGTAAAAGTAAAAGTAAAAAGAAGCTGATTGATCTGCTCAATGCTTTTTTACTGGAAGAGAGAGCCAAGGGTCATCGAGTAGTTGTGATTATTGATGAAGCTCAGGATTTGCAGCCCAATGTGATGGAACAACTGAGATTGCTTTCTAATCTTGAAACCGATACCGAAAAACTCATTCAGATCGTATTGATCGGTCAGCCAGAGTTGGATAAAGTTCTGGGCAAAGAAGGACTCCGCCAGTTACGGCAACGAATTACAATTCAATGGGAATTATTGCCTCTCAACCTTGAAGAGACGCGAGGTTACATACAACACAGGTTGAATGTGGCCTTGGGTAAAGGAAAGGTGCGCTTTTCTCGCCAGGCGGTCGAAACGGTTTATCGTTTCTCCCGCGGAATTCCACGAATGATTAACGTGATTTGTGACAGGACTTTGTTGATCGCTTATACGGAGAGCACGAAGAAGATCCTCCCGCAAATTGTTAAAACGGCTGTGAAAGATATTGGAAGTCTGGTCCCGATTGAATCCTGGTCCGATAAGTTTTGGAAGCTGGTAATCCCATCGGCGATTGCTGCGGGGATAGGGTTTCTGGCCTTAAACTTTTTTGCGTTGCCAGATTTCGATAAAAAACCTCAAAGCAAAGATATTGCTGCTTTAATAAAAGAAAACCCGATAGACCTGTCATCACCGGGTGAGTTGATAAATTATTCTGCATCGTCAGCGACAGTTGCTCCAAGTTTTCCATTGAATGTTCCTGAAGTAGTGCCGCAACCGGCTGCTGTTGTTGAGCCTGCTCCTATGCAAATTCCAGGTGAAGGAGCGTTAAATATTTCTGATTCAGGAAAATTGGTAACGTATTTATCCAGCCTTACTCTTATGGAAAGCAAGCTTGAGGCTGTTAAATGGATTCTTCAAGCATGGAATATCGACCCTGGTGAACTTCAATCTAAAGAAGATATGGAATTATTGGAAGAAAACAACCAGCTACTACATTATGAAATGAATGGAACCATGAAACGGTTGCAGAGTCTCAATTACCCGGCCCTGCTGGAAATCGCATTACCCAATGCGCAGGGTACCAAATACATAACCCTATCTTCTATCAAAGGAAATATGGGTGTGTTTGGATCGGTGGACAAAATTGAGATGCCGCTTTCGATTATCAATTCGCTTTGGACAAGAAAAGCGATTGTTTTATGGAAAGACTTTGAAAATCTCCCTGAATCTTTTGATCTTGGCTTTGAGGGTAAAGAAGCAATCTGGCTGCAAAAGAATCTGCGACTCCTTGGTTATTTTCAAGGAAGAGAGGCTCCTTTATATGGACCTAAAACGATTCGTGCCGTAAGAAAATTTCAGCGCAATAATAATATTAAAGATGATGGCAAGTTTCAAACCGACAGCAAAATGCTTGTATATAATCTTTTGCAAATTTACCCAACCCCGGAACTCGTAACCCGGTAACCCCTCTTATATACAGGCGTAGTCAATGAGTACGATTTTAAAAACGCTAAAAAAACTTGAAGAAGAAAAAAGCGTTTTAGAAAAAAAATTAGACTTAAAAGAACTGGTTCTTCAGGATGAAGAAAGACGTTATGTAAGCTCACCTTTGTCAACCACAGGAAAATCTCTTTGGAAAGGTGCTTTATTACTCACGGCAATCGTACTTGCCCTGATTTGGGTTTCAAAGGATAATCCTACAAAAAATCAGGTGGCTAGAATTTCGCCTCCCAATACGATTTTTCAACCATCCCCCATCCAGGTGAAAAAGCAAGCAAACTCTTCCGTTCCTGGAATCCCTCTTTCAAATATTCCCGAGCAGAAAAGACGGCAGGTTTATGACGATTCTGTTTTAGAAAGAGAAATTTCTATAATAGAAAAAGCGATTTCTAATAAAAAAGAGGAAATCATTGAGCCCGTTAAACAGCCTTCTCGACCTGTAAGGGGCAACGCTTATCAGGAAAATGAATTTAACGAAATTCAATCTTTGATCGCGTCAGCGAAATCTTTAGCTGATGAGCCGGCAGAAGTTCTTATTTCACGAATCAATAGCAATCGCACTATTCCAGGTTTGAAAGTTAAAGGGATTATATTCTTTTCTGATGGAAGTTCTTCCAACCATATTTTTGTGTCCACTCAAAAAAGTAACAATCAAAAAGTTCGTGTTGGAGATTCCATAGGGTCCGCCACTCTTATGAAGATAGAATCGAATGGAGGGGTTTTCTCTTATCAGGGTGAAAACATTTTTATGGGAATTGGCCAGGCAGGGGGATGAGCTCGGTTGAGGGTCAGTCTCATAAATTAATAAGTTGGCATTTCTTGATTCGGCAGAAAAACATTGCACACCGTTTATAAAGCTATTTCACCTAAAGAGATGGATCGAGTCCTGAATTATTGCAGGCACCACACTCTCAAAAATAAGGGGCCTTTCGAAATTTTTCGAGGTGGAGAAGATTCGCAAATTATGGTGATCGTTAATTCGCGTCAGGAAAATGAACCTCTGGAAAATTTTAAACCGCTTGGCGCTTTTTATTGCAACTATCTGGGAGAAGGCATTATCTCTATGGATCAGCAGGAATCTGATTACGATGCAATGCCATCTGCAAAAAAGCATGTGGAAGCGATTAAGCAGGTGGTCGATATCCTTATCGAAAAAGCCCACCCCGGAGCCGAACTACAATTTCCCATTTGAAACTGGACTCGATCTTTTTTAGGTGAGGAAACGCTGACGAGCAATAGTAAAAGGCGCAACGATCTTTACCAGCCAAATGTGCATCGACCTATTTCTCCAGGACGTGGCCCGAGGGGTTGACTTTGTTTGTTGATCTCTGATAAACCCTATCGATTATGTATTTTCAAGACATCATTTTAAATCTCCAGAATTATTGGGCGACACGCGGGTGTGCCATTCATCAACCTTATGATATTGAGGTTGGGGCGGGCACATTTAATCCCTGCACTTTTTTTAGAGTGCTGGGTCCTGAACCTTATAGTGCTGCGTATGTAGAGCCCTCTCGCCGTCCCACCGACGGGAGGTATGGAGAGAACCCCAATCGCCTCCA
>JABJCF010000458.1 GCA_018665625.1 Nitrospina sp.
GCCAGGGAAAGATTATTCGTTTTAAAATATGTTACAAAAACTAACTGATTTTTAATTAATGTTTCAAGAATTTCCCAACCGTTATCACTCCTTCTCTCCTGTATACATAATACTTTTTATCCCCAGCTGACCCATTTCAACCAAGCGATCTTTGAAAATTTCGTAATCCAAGGTGGTCAATTGATGCGAGAATAAAAAACAGCTTTATCCAAAGTGGATCTAGGAGCGATTACTACAGGAACTTTGATACCAGCCCGGCTACCCAGGCAGGAATAACGCATTATAAAGATAATAAGCAGGCTAAATAATCTTTACCCATTTGTAAGATAAGTTTTTCCTAATAACCCTAAAGCCAACAACTGGCTTATGACTTATAAAATTAGCATTTTTAGTTCGATGGATTCCTTGCCTCCTCCAGAAAATCGTTTAAAATTTCACCTGTTGACTGAAATTTGAATCCCAAGTTTTTATGAAACGATCAATATTCATGGAAGGATTTTTTTGCCCTTTTCTCTGGAAAATGAAAATAACTGATTGGCTGGCTACAATATAATAAAAATCGCAAAAACTGGACAGCCAACCTGTTTATGTTATCATATTATCTTTTCATGCTGTAGTTTCGTTACGGTGGGGTTTTTAACCACTACAAGTTAAGTTATCTACAATACTAGTTAAAAATACTAGTTAAAAGTTTTCGACCTTTTTATTTTTAAGGTCTGACTAAAATGGGTGTCTGTCAAATGAATTCAACAGATTTTACTTGGGTTATTCCAAATACACGCTGGTTTGGGAAAAGGTATTGGAATCATATTCCCTATGTGGAAGGGATACTAACTGCCGTATTAAGGCGGGAAAATATTAGTGTGAGTGTCATCGATGCCAATGGGAGTGATTTGTCCCAAGAAGAACTGACAAGCCAGCTTTCTGATCTGGGCCCCAATATAGTGGGCGTAAGTTGTATGAGCGTGGAATATAGGAAGAGTGCTCATGCTTGCTTTGAAATTACAAAGAATATCAGTAACCAAATTGAAACCGTTTTCGGAGGGGTCTATCCCTCTCTCTCACCTGCAGCCGCCTTCGCCAATGAAGATATAGACTTTCTTGTAATAGGAGAGGGTGAAGAGAGGTTGCCCAATCTAATTAGAGCCATTAAAGCAGGTGGGGGATTTCATAAAATTGATGGACTTATGTACCGAAAGAATGGGGGAGTGATAAATAACCCCCAAGCCGGGGTTGGTGTTGTAGATTTGGATGCCATCCCTTACCCGGATTATAGCGACTACGACATGAAACTGTTAATGAACTGGGGAGCCAAATACACTCAAAATTTTCAGTTTAAGCAGTTTCCGGTTGGAATGACAATGACTTCTAGGGGGTGCCCATATAGGTGCACTTATTGTGCTGCTGGTAAAGATCTAAACCCAATCAATGATAGGAATAATGTGCGGGGCCGCTCTCCAGAAAATGTTTTGGGCGAAATTGATTATCTTAGAGAACAGTATGGAATTCGTGAACTCATAATGGTTGACGATAGCCTTTTATTACCTTCGGAACGTGCGATAGGATTTATGAAAGGGATGGCAGAAAGAAGAGAAAATGGTTCAGATTTGGTTTGGAAATCTAATAATCTCGATATTAGGCATTTTAATGAAGAAATCCTAGATTGGATGAAGGCAAGCGGTTGCTACCAACTGACATTCTCATTAGAGTCTGGTTCCCAAAACACGCTAAAACGCATGAAACGAGGCTACAGTATTAAAAAAGGCGTGAAAATGATGGAGGCAATGAGAAAAAAAGGGTTTGATGAAATTTGTTCCAACTTCATTGTAGGTTTTCCTGGTGATACCTGGGACGATATTCGTGAAACTTTTAATTTTGCCGATCAATTGAGGAACGATGGTCTGCTAGACTATTGCTTATTTTCCATAGCCACCCCCCTTCCGGGAACTGAATTAGCGGATACAGCAATGGAAGGTGGGTTTCTTCCTGCTGATTTTGACCCAACTCAATTCTATGGTTATGGAAAAGGACTGATTACGACAGAGCACTTTACTCCCAACGAACTTCAAACCCTCAGGTCATATGAGTGGGATCGAATCAATTTCAAAAACGAACCAGATAAAATTAAAACTTCTCGTATGCTTGGAATAACTTTGGAAGAGCTCGAGACTTGGAGGAAAGAAACCCGACGACAAACAGGTGTCGAGGTCGCCACGGTAGATACTGCTGACTCCAAAAAAGAACCTGCCCAAAATTTAGTTGGAGTATCAACGGCCGAAACAACTTCAGACAAGCTGGTTTCTGATTCAAGAGGTAAAGATTTTTCAGGTGGCTGGTAATTTTAAATCATCCAATTTGTCTTTTTTGAAAAGCTAAATTATAAGATCATGGACTTGGAACTAACTGCAAAAGAACCTGAAAATTTCGACACAATCTTTCTGGAAGAACTGGCTAATCGACTGGACCTATCTGATATTCGTGAGTCCTTTTATTTCCCGAAATATTTTGAAATTGAAACCGTAAATGCCTGCAACGCACGTTGCCTAATGTGCACCATAGACGATTGGGAGCAAACCAGAAATCCTATCATGGATGAAAATTTATTTTCAAAGTTTGCTCATGAAGTCTCAGATTATTCTGACTGGATTGAAACAGTATGTTTAAATCGGGATGGGGAGCCTACCTTAGATAAGAACATGCATAAAAAAATCCAGTTATTAAAAAATGTTGGGATTAAATCTGTGACCATGGCAACAAATGTCCAGTTGCTTGATCAAAATCGTGCCCATCAATATATTGATGCGGGTTTGGATGATATTATGTTGTCAATAGATGGTATTACTAAGAAGACTTTTGAAACGATTCGCGTAAAACTGGATTATGAGACAGTAGTGAATAACACATTGAATTTAATAAAAATTCGTAATAAAAATAAATCGCCCTTAACTATCCGACTCCGAATGATTATCATGGACAGTAATAAACACGAAGTAGATGATTGGATGAAGTTCTGGGAAAAGCATGTGGGTCCTCAAGATCAGATTTATGCCAAACCTGCTCATAGTTGGGGTAACCAGTTGAATTCAGAGACGAAAGAAGCAATAGAAAAATATAAAGACAAACCCTGCATAGCCCCCTTTTCTTCTTGCATTATACATACAGACGGAACCGTACCGATATGTTCCATCGATTATAACAATAAGGTTAAAATTGGAGATTTTTCGAAAAGCTCCATAAAGGAAATTTGGAATGATGGGCCGATGATGAAAATCCGAAGTTTGCATGCAAATTCTGAGAGAAACTCAATCTCTCTATGTCAAGGGTGCAAAATTTGGGAAGAAGATAGAAAAATCTGGTCCTGATTTATAGCAATGCCACCCTACCTGTATTAAAAAACATCTCACTCGGTTGAATGATATTTGTATGATGGACAAAAAAACATCATTCATGGTTTTTGGTGCATCTGGCTATATGGGTTTTTATCTCTTTAAAGTGTTGTCCGAAAAATATTCTGTTAAGGGAACCTACGCAAAAACACCTTTTACCAACGGAATACACTTCGACCTAAAGAGTTCTGATCCTAAAGCCCTCCCCCTTTCAGGGGTCAATTACGCTGTGATTTTTTCAGCCATCTCTAAAATAGATTTTTGTAAAACCCATCCGCAACTGTCTTGGGAAATTAATGTTAAAGGGGTGCAGAATTTGCTTCGCGAATTGAAACGCAGGAAAATTTTTCCAATCTACGCTTCCAGTGATGGTGTATATCCTGGAATTAATGGAAATTATCTTGAAACATTCAAAGGATCGCCTGTTCATACTTATGGTAAACATCGACTAGAAGTGGAAAAATTTATTTTAAGTAACTTTAAGAAATATTGTATCCTTCGCTTTTCCAAAGTTGTAGGTTTTGACAATAAAAAATCTGACCTGTTATCCGATTTATACAAAAACTTAACTCACGGAAAACTTTTGAAACTAATAATTAACCAGAAGTTCCAAGTTATATCTCTAAAGGATATGGTGTCAGTGATTAAAAAAGTAATGCTAAAGAACCTTATGGGTATTTATAATGTAGCATCCCCTGAAGTAGTAAGCAGAAAATATTTAGCTGAACACATGGCAAAACGGTTAGATGTAGTTAATTTCAATATTGAAGAGGTGCCAATCAGTTATTTTAATTTTCCAGAGAAAAGGGCAAAAAACCCTTCCATGAATATTGATCGTTTCATAAAAACTACGGGATTCAAATTTCAGTCAACAGGTGAAATTTTAAACGATTTTCTGGAGGAGGCAAGGAATCCATCGAACTAAAAATGCTAATTTTATAAGTCATAAGCC
>JABJCF010000623.1 GCA_018665625.1 Nitrospina sp.
GCGTTGCCAACGTGTGTTGGCGCCCTCCTGTGTCGCAGTGAGCGGCCAGCGCTCTGTGAGCTGAAAGCCACAATCGCGATAACATGCAATCGCTCGGGCGTTACTCTCAAAGACCTCCAGATGGACGCGCTCCAAGCCCATCTCTCGATTGGCCCACGCTAAGAGTGCATTGATGGCACGCCTCATCCCACCCGGCGAGCTCGCAGACACGCCACGTAAAACACGACCCAACTCGCAAGAGCGATCCTGGTCATTAAAGGCACTGAGCGCCAAGTGCCCCCAAGCCTGGCCAGTGTGCTGATTGATCAGCATCACCATGAGGTCCAGCGGCGCCTGGGAGTAGGTCTCCTCTAACCAGCGCTGAGTAGCCTCTTCTCTCGCCTCGAACCAGGTAAAGAACGCTCGGGGGTGTAAGTTCCTCCACTCGACCATCGAAGCCACGTCCCCAGCTGCCGCTGGGACCGTCACAGGCCGAAGAGAAAGCCCCTCTTCACTCAGTAGATTCAGCCCTGGACTCTGTTTACGTCGAAGCACTTCCGACGCCACATCATCAAGCCACGCACTCATGACTCTGGACGATACAAAAAGCCGTTCGGTGCCACCGTAAGGAGGAGCTTGTTCTCAATGGCTTCATCGACCTCTAGCGCAAGAGGGCGGCCATCCTTTGCTGTGCGACCTTCCTTGTTCAAGAGTTCAAGGTAGGCCCAGACAGCAGTCTTAGGATTATCTCCCTTGCTCCACGGCCGATTTGGCAGGAAGTCCTCCGGCATGTCTTCGACAAGCGTATCAAACACAACACAGTAGCTCCCGAGGCTCGTCAAAGGAGCGTAAGCCTCCAGCTCTCCCAACACATGTTCGTGTGTGTGATTGGAGTCGAGGCATACCAACACCGTGGTAAACCTCGACGCAATGTCATGCACCTGCGTGACGATCTCCTCCGAGATGGAAGAGCCCTCAAGCATCTGAATCCGATGAGACATCGGGTGCGCCTCGATAGCCGCGCGATTGTGTGCCCGGATATCGATATCGATGCCGAGCACCTGCCGCTTTGGTGCCGAGGGGTCCAAGGTCGTGTTGGACTCCACTGCGTCACAGTAATCCAGCATCGCGAGCATAGAAGCACTCAGGATGAGCGAGCCTCCATGGGCAATGCCGGCCTCGATGACAAGATCCGGCTTGATCCGCCAGATAAGCTCAGCCATCGCGACCATATCTTGTGGGTACTGGATGATGGGGCGGCCCATCCACGAGAAGTTGTACGAGTACTGCGCAAGCGCACTCGCGGTCATGAACTCTGCAGCAACCTGCGACAGAGGGCTCTCTGGATACGACGCGACGCGTTCGCGACACTCAGCAAGAAAAGTCTCTCCCGGCGTCGTCATCGTCGCTCCTCGCTCGAAGAATTCAGAGGTGCCCATGGCGCTACACGGGTGGCGATAGCTGCGTCCATAACCCCGGTACAAAAAACTGCCGCCTCGCGAATGCTGGTAGCCATACATGCCCTCTTAAGCTGCTTAAGTCCCATGAGATTTTCTTTCTTAAGCGCTTGAAACGTCCCTGGTCAAGGGAGATGTGTCCTCCGGTCCCAGAGCCAACCAGAAGTCGAGCACACTCGAGACCCCCGCCTCAACCTCATCAGCATCGTAAACGCGGCCAGCATAAGGGACGACGGTCTCGCCAGGGACGAAGGGCTTTGGAGCGTCGCGCAGCTGGATGAGTTCTCGTGTGCGTTCGAGGATTTCAGCTCGAAGCTGAGCGATGCGTTCTTCGGACATAATCTCCGCACCCGTTATGACCTCGCTTCACGACAAAGACGCAAAGGGGGGGGCGCCCTTCATAGGCTCTGAGATCACTGTGAGACAAGCTCCCAAGCACGGCCCCATAAGCTCTCGGCGGACAACCCGCTGCTCGCATTGCGAGCCACTGAGCGGCCTTACCTCATCCAGACCTCTGCTCCCTCATAGCCGAGCCTACGCTCAGGGTGCCGGGCGACGCTTCGCGCGCAGACGGTTGACGACATCTTTGATCTCCTCACGGGCCTCGACTCCGGCTACGAACCAAACACCGAGCGCATACAGCGAAAAGCCCGACAGGTAACCGAGCATCGCCCAGTGAAGATCAAAGCCAACCGTGTAGTTCAGGGCCAAGAAAATCGGCCCATACGCGACCGCTCCCAACGCGAACGAGAGTGCGACTTCGAGGTAAAAGCGCCGCGGTGAGATAGCCAGGCACTCGCTGTAAATATGTCGTGCACCATACGCATACGCCCACACCTGATACGCCAACCAGCCCAAGGGTGCACCGAGCAAGCCGTACTCGTGAATCAGAACAACCGTGAGCGGGAACACGAGGAAGAGCGCAAAGAGCACCTGCCTAAAGACGATGTCCGCGCGCTCCATACCAAGCGCCAAGAAGTGGGGCACCATCATCGTCCCCTGCATATAAAACCCGAGGGCAAGCAAGCTCGTCGGTAACCAGAGCGCCTCCATCGCCTCGA
>JABJCF010000459.1 GCA_018665625.1 Nitrospina sp.
CAACAAATCTGCCAATTCTGCAAAAGATTTTGTAGACCATCTTCTATTTTCCAAACTGGAACCAATTTGGAATCCAATAACAAGACCCTCTTCTAACTTTTGGGTCTTTGCATCAAACAATTGATTCGCATCAAGTTCAACAAAGTTAGGCGAAACTTGAATCTCCCTGTTTTTTAAATCTACCCCAGCACTTCTGGTAAACATTTCGACAAGGTTGAACTCATTAAAGCTTCTATTAAAAGGTTCCGTTCCAAAATATTGCATCCAAGGATGACCTGTCATCCTATCGCCAACGCCATTACAATGAAAACCGATTACGTTTTTAACTTTGAGGTAATAAACCATTAAGGCACTCAAGCGCGAGTGGCTTAAATTCACCAATAAATCATAGGATTCATTGCGAATATCATTTAATTCCGATTCCATATAGCGATATATTTTCACCCAAGACTCATCCTCCCATTTATCAGAGTCTTTAAACTGTCTAAGGTTAAATACGATAGAATCATCAATATTCGGTATCAGGGAAACAGCATCAACAAAATCACTGGACACCATCAAAGTTATCCTTGCACTCGGATATTTCTCTCTAAGCCCACTTATCAGTGGAGTCGTCTGAATCAAATCTCCCATTCTTGTCAAACTGACTATAAGAATATTTTTGACCATTGCTAAACTTTCTCCTGCATTAATTGGTCAAGCATCATAAGCAATGTCTCATTGTCATCCAAATCGCCTTCACCTTTCTGAATATTGTCTGAAATAGTTTTTAGCGAAAAATCTTTTGTACCTTCGAATTGTTTTAAGTACTGACCTAATTCAGTACTCTCTCCGGCTTTTTCTATGCAATAAGATAATGGGTCAAGTCCATTCTCTTTATTTTTTTGAAGAGAATCGATTCGATTAATAAATACATGAATCAACATCTCCTGCATTCGGTGTTCAATAGTATGTTCACTCAAAACTTTTTGATAGGAACGACTAGCTATTTCATTCCTAAGGTCAGGATTTTTTAGATAAAAATCAATTTGTTCATTTAAGTCATCCAAGGATTTAAAAACGACGAGTTCATCATTAACGTTAAACAAGTTGATTAAATCCGATCGATAGTCCAACAACTGAAAACCTTTACAAGCAGCTATCTCAAAGGTTCTTGGATTAACAAAATCCCCTTCAGGATTAATCCCATAATGATATGAAGAAGAATGAAGGTTTAAATTAATTTTCGCTGCATTATAAATATTTACTGTTTCATTTGTCGTCACACGCTTATTATTATTTTGAAGTCTCTTTCCCAAGGGAGAATCAACATTCCAACCCGTTCCCCAAATTTTAAAATCCCTACCCAACAATCTAGGGAAAGATTGCACCCGATTATGATATGCAGCCCCCATAAAGGAAATATCCGCTTTATATACTTTCTTCTGTTCAAAAGTTAAATCCAAAGGACGATGAACATCAGGATGTGCCGCTTGTGGAAGATAATAAGAGTCCTTTACTCCGGCACCTATTAACTCTGAATGAAATTCGTTGTTTTGAATTGTGAAAAAATGATCATAGGAAGACGAAACCTCCTTCCAGTACGGAAGTGTTCGAAAATCTTCCACAAACCAAAATGCAATGGGCACCTTAAGTTCTTTTAAACGGCTAATTGCATCTGGAGACAAGGGTGCCTGGGCCAAAGCCAAAATGAGATCAGGACGAAATTCTGCGGCTTTTGCTGCTGTTATTTCTCCCATTAAATTCAGGAAATTTTGCGATAAAACCTCGGCATTTGCTTTAATCTTAGTTGTTTCCTTCAAAGAAAAGAAACCATCTGCAAATTTATCGCAATCCACGGATTCAACTTCATGCCCTAGATTTTTTAAGGCCTCTAAACAATAAACCGCTGTAGGAAGAGACCCACCGTAAATTGGTTTTACCACCAATATTCTAAGCGGCTTATTTTGAATGTAGTTTCTGGTCTCTATTCCACTATGCAATTGCTGATAATAAGATTCTCCAAGCCTTACAGAGGGAACATGTTCAAAAATATTCCAATTTGTTGGCTCATACCTGGCGAGTAAGCTTGCAGGAGTTTCAGCAATACGAAACCGAACCTTAGGCAAAAACGGAGCAAGATCAACCGAAGATATAAAAGCCCTGAAAATCGTCATGAACGGTTCAATAACCGTTACTTCTGACTTTTCTATAAGTGGAAGTATGTGGTAACCAAACCCCAATCCAAAAATAACGGTACGAGAGTCATTGCAGAGCTGAAAACTTTGAGTCAACTGCACCGCCTCTTTTCCAGGATGGTACTTGCTATGAAGGCTGAGGCCAGCAATTTGGGGGACAGGCAACCCATCTTTGGAAATACTGACTTTTACGTTTTCAGGGAAACTCTGCTCCTTAACCCGGTTCGCCAGGGCAGGATCATGTTTTTGAAGTAGTTTTATATTAGTTTCAAAATAATCCATTTTAAATCCTATTCAACAGACACAGCGCGAACACTTTTCTGAAATTCCAAGGCAAATTTATGGTTTGGGTCAATAAACAAAACATCATCCAAGGTTTTTAAAGAATCTTCAACGCGACCCATTTTAAATTGTAGGCCAGCCATCACAAAAAGCATATACAAATTGGCGGGGTAAATGTCTAAAAAGCTTTTCAAATATTTATACGCAGCTGAATAATTCTCTGTAACATAGGAAAGTTCAATCAGTGATTTATTTGCCAATAGATTCTCAATGTTCAAATCTAATGCACGGCAATAATATTCTTCTGCTGCCTTAAGGTCATTGGTATTTGCCTTTAAAATTCCTAAAGCGCAAAAGGCCTTATCACTTTCTGGGTTTAACTCTACGACTCTAATTAAATAGATCTCTGCCTGTTTAGTGTTTGCCCTATAAAGCTCCAACAACCCCAGACCCAACCAGGCTTTAAAGTTGTTCTGATCATGTGTTTTTGCTCTTATAAAGCATGCCTCAGCTTTTTCAGGGTTTTGTAATCTCATATAACAATTTCCCATACCCACCAGAGCTTCAGAAGAATCGGAATTCAGTTCCTGGATTTTTTCATATTTATTCAAAGCAGTTTCATAATCAGCTTTATCAAAAATACTTTGTGCTTCGTTCAAAAGATTTTCCATAAATATATTCCTATTATCGTTTGAGGATTCAATTTGGTCCTTTGATTGCACTCTTACCTTTCCTGCTACAATTTTGTATTGGAAAACGAAAAACCGTCGGATCTCATCAGGAGTCAGATCATTTATAGAAACCCGACCTAATTGGAGCGTCGTATGTTTTTCACTAGCGAATTTTTCATATTGCGGGTCCAATGTTTCCTCAATTCTTTGGATATAAAGCCCCGCTTCTTTAACGAGTTTCTCTATTTCTTTAAAGGTAAAGAACCGAAGATGGGTTTCATCAAGAATTCCTTCCTTCTGATAAGTCCAGTTTCCCTCTATTAACTGGTGCACTACCCCAAAGAATTGGACGTTCGGGATACTCATTATTACTGTCCCGTCATCCTTTAAAACCTTATTTACTTTTTTTAATACTTCCAGAGGATTTACCAAATGCTCCAAAACATCCGCAAAAATTACACAATCGAAAGCAGAAGGACTGTAGGGAAGCTCCATTTTCTCAATGTCCCCTGAAATGACATCATCAAGAACTTTCCGTGCCATTTCTGCAGCTGTTTCGTTCATCTCAATTCCAGCAACAAACACTCCCGGCCTATTCTTAAGCTCATTACCCGTCATACCCTCTGCACACCCAACTTCTAAAATGCAATTAGCATCTTCAGGAACAAGAGGGATTAGGTCATGACGAATATTTTTATAATAATTTTCTGGTTTTTCTGGAACTGCGAGATCATCATTTGCCTTTGAAACTTCCGTATCAAGAACATTCATAAGAGTTTTAGCCCTATGCAGGTACGTGTGGTGCTCCAAGACTTCCCGACGCCCTTGTTCAGCGATGCGTTGTCTTTCGGTAGCATTTTTCAAGTAATAAGATATTTGATCTTCAATGTTTTCGTCTTCATAAATTACAAGATCCTTATTGTTTTCAAACATTTCTTCTAAACCACTTGCATGATCTGTTATCAACATACTTCCAGAACACAATGCCTCAAAAACTCTCATATTGAGATCATTGTTAATAGCATTATTGAAGACTATTTTTGATCGCGAATAATGTTCAGCCATTTCCTCCATGAACTTTCGTTCGCAATTCAATTTGAAATGAGAGCCTATTTTTTCAAGAAGTACTTTCCTTCGCGTCTGAGTTTCAGGAATTGTCCCGACAAATCCTACATCCCATTCCTTGTCCTGTTCTACCTTTCCATGAATATCAGGATCACAAGCAAGCGGTAACCAGAACACGTTTTTAATTCCTACACTATTCATTTTGGACACATAATCTTTTTGCGCCAAAAAAATGAAATCAAAGTTTCGAGCTATTTCTATATGCTTTTCAAAATTTATATGGGTGTCGATTAAGTAGCAGGCTTTTGGAAGGTCATACTCCTGCAGATCAGCTGGAACCATCCCCAGGCCGGTCTCAACCCATAAATACAAATCGGGTTTCCAACCATACGGTAGTTGATCAAAAACCTGTTTCAACGGAGCGTTATTTCCTCTAGGTATATCCTGCGAGGTAATCTCCCACTTCATATTTTCAAGGTTCCAAATCTTTTTTATTTCTTCTGTAATTTGCGCTCCACAAGTCATCACGTTATGATCCTGTCTTAGCGCCCTTTCCAAATAGTGAGCGGTTGTCGCCGGATAAGACACAAAATCCATCAAAATATTCTTCCTGTTTTTTTCCTCAAAGGGCGACTCTTCGGTATCCAAGCTGATCCCGGTATATTTAAGAAAATCTTTGACGGCTAATTCAACGACATTGCTCCAGGAGTTAATAAATTTATCAATCGAGAAATTCTCTAAAATAGTTTTGCGTGCATTTTCACCTAACTTTTTGGCCAATACCGGGTCCTGCATAAGATCGGCAATGCAACGACTTAAATATTCAGGATCATTCGAGCAATACCCATTTACTCCATCGCGAATGGGAGAAGTTTTATTTTGTGACGTTACAATTGGCATGCCAGTTGCCATTGCTTCTAACATGGCCAAATTATAGCCATCTTCAAAACCATCAACGGTGGCATTAATATAAACCCTGTTATTTCGGAAATGATTTAGCAGATCTTCAAATCCATTAGAAATTCGCGATCCTTGAATATCAGGGTTCATCCCTAGAGTAATCATTGAATGGTTGGAAACTGCTTTTTCGCTAAAAGAGTAGCCCATCATCAAATCGCGCTCTTTTAATAAATTTCCTACACGCAATACTGTTTTATCTTTTCCTGTGTACCCCCCATACTCAGAAATATCCAAACCGGGTAAGATAATATTGCCTTCCATTTCCCAGTCATCTCTTTTCATCTCGGATATGAAAACTTTGGTCACACCTTTTAGAAGTGGCTTTATTTTTTCCAGATACTCTTGTCGGTTTACTTTTCCATTTCCCAGCTTTATTTCTGTATTTAGGCAATTATGAAAAACCAGTATTTTGGGAAGAGAATAATCCCTTACCTCTATTAGATCCTTTACGTTATGTGCGATAATGCAATCGACCTCACCTTGTTCGAGTTTCTCCTGTGCATGTTCCATGGAAATGAGGTTAAAGTTATCAGGGATTGGACGCATATTTGAGTCCCACTGCCTGAAGTGGTCAGAAGCAATTTCAGGCTCTACGACCAGAAACTCGTGATTCATTCTCGATAAAAGGCAAAGGTAAGGCTCGTGCCAGTTAAAGGTGAGGATTTTCAATTTCATAAGGGAAAAGGCTCCAGTTTAATATCATCTGTCCTTTATATTTTCGGAGGAAATGTCAAATCACTTAACCTCAATTATTCTGGGCTTTTTCCTACTCCTGGGAAGAAAAAAAATACGCAACTAATCCACTATTTTCGAGTCACAAATAACTTTTAAACATCTAATAAATCATCAGGGAATTTACCAGCCTGAACCAAAAATAATCAAAATTTAATCTTTATTTTTCAACAACTTAACCGATACTACCTAGATTTCATGTCATACGATCCCAATTCAAAACAAATCAAAAGCAGAGAAAAGTTAATCCAGTACCGTCGTGATTTTATAAGCAAGAAGGCTTCCACAGATGAAATTCCTCAAGGACACGGGGAATTGAATCGGGATGGAAACCCCAAAACTCCACCGGGGCAAAAAGTGGTGGAAAGCTGGCCCGTTCTGGATTTAGGGGTAACTCCCGAACTCGATGAGTTTAGTTGGAATCTGACTGTTTCAGGATTGGTGAAACATGTGAAAACCTTCGATTGGGACGCTTTTCAGGAATTGCCTCAAACCTCAGATGTTTCCGATTTCCACTGTGTGACATCGTGGAGCCGCATGGATAATAAATGGGAGGGAGTCAAGTTCTCGGATATCGCTGCCAGTTGCGAGGTTTTGCCAAGCGCAAAATTTGTATATATAAAGGCCTGGGATGGTTATTCTACAAATCTTCCTTTGGAAGAAGCCATGAAATACGATGTGCTGCTGGTGCACAAATGGGAAAACCACCCTCTAACTAGAGAACATGGAGGCCCTGTGCGTATGATTACGCCACAACTTTATGCCTGGAAAGGTGCTAAATGGATTGGTGAAATTATATTCCGCGATTATGATGAGCTTGGATTCTGGGAAAAGAGAGGTTATTCAAATACGGGAGAACCTTGGCTTAACGATCGTTATACCTAGGTTACTCTAAGAGTTTTGAGATTTTGAAATGCCTCTGAATCCATTATCACTTTAACGCCCGCATCCCCAATACCCGTATCAAACATCAAAAGAGTTTCAATGTTTACCAGAGTCTTGGTCTTGGCAAGGTATTGAGCGGAATCTAAATTCAAATAATTTCTAGCGAGGTTGAGATGCTTTACTCTTTGCAAAACCTTCGATTTCGCAAGAATCTTAATTCCATCTACTGAAAGGTCTGTTCTATAAAGATTGAGTTTCCTTAAATTTGCAAAGGCAGAAGCTTTGGCCAAAGCAATTACCGGTTCATCTCCAATCGCATTTTCCTGAAAAATAAGCACCTGTAATTTGCGAAACTTTTCGCATTGAACCACAGCCATCGCCCCTTCGGGTCCAATATTATTGTAGCGTAAATCGAGCAAGGACAAATTTTCTACAAAATTGGCTTCTGCCAATGCCATAATTCCTTTGTCAGAAATATTATTATCCCCAAGGTACAAGCGTTTTAAATTTTTAAACTGTTGGCTATAAAATAAATGATGCGCTGCTCTCCACGTCAATTTATTTTTACTCAGGTCGAGGTTTTCCACATCAAAGTTTCGGTTGGTACTCACCAATGCTTCGACACCTTCATCGCCAATAAACTTTCCGTTTAGCTCTAAAGCTTCCCCATCCTCAGAGAGGCATTCATCGATCACCCGATTTATGTATTCAAGTTTTGTAGTAGAAACCAATTTATTTACCCCCGGGCTTCTTCAGATTAACTGAGCACCGAAACCCTATATCATTAAATCCTCGAGACAAAGGATAGCTCCAATCTCGATAACCAGAAGCCATGGCTTTAACGGAATCGGACCAAGACCCTCCCCTTCGAACCTTCATAACACCTTGCGTAGGCCCCCTTGGGTTATGCAAAATGTCGGCATAATAAAACCTGATAGAAAACCAATCACTCACCCATTCCCAAACATTCCCAGCCATATCATAGAGACCATTTTCATTTGGGGGGAAACTTCCAACTGGAGCCGCTTTATCTTGCAATTTTAAGCCACCTCGAGCTAGGGGATCCATTAGATCAAAACCACTACCCCAAGGGAACTCACATCCATTACCATTGCCTGCGGCTCTTTCCCATTGTGCTTCACTGGGGAGGGATTTACCAATCAGATGGCAATAGTCAGCTGCCTCGTACCAGCTAATTTTGGAAACCGCACAATTATCGCAATCTGAAAAGATGCTTCTTCGCAAATTATGCTCAGGAAAAATAGATTCAAACTGTTTATTTGTTACTTCGTATTTGTCGATCCAATAGGCATCTAAATGGACCTTTTGTTCTGGAGCACCGTGCTTGGGACCAAACCGATTACATCCTCTTTTAAAATTACCCGCTTCAATCAACACCATATTATCGAGCATTTTGGCAGCTTCTGCTTTCGCAGGAAGTGCGTTCCCTACTAAAAAAACAACTAGGATTAAAATCGTAACCGGCATGACCTTAGACATAAAAAAAGACGCGAATCCGTCACCCTCGCAAGTTTTCCATTATAGCCAGAGTTGCCTTGGATCTATTCAAAGTATAAAAGTGAATCCCAGGAGCACCTGATTGAACCAAGTCTCGGCATTGGTCAATGGCGTGGTTAATTCCTATCGCCCGCACTTTTTCCAAGTCGTCTTCAACTCCATCAAATTTTGCAAGCAGAGAATCAGATAAACTGGCCCCACACATTTTAGTAAACCGCTGGCTTTGTTTGAGATTTAATATAGGCATTATCCCAGGGATAATCGGAATATTAATTCCTTCTTGCTGGGCTCGGTTCAAAAATTCAAAATAATGTTTATTATCAAAGAACAACTGGGTAATTAAAAAGTCTACACCTGAGTCAACTTTACGTTTTAGGTTATCCATATCGTTTTGCTTATCAGGGCATTCAATATGACCTTCCGGATAACAAGCCGCCCCCAAACAAAAAGAAAATTTAGATTTTATAAAGGACACCAGTTCGTTGGCAAAACCAAAGCCCCCTTCAGTTTTTACAAATTGTTCTTCACCTTTTGGAGGATCTCCGCGTAACGCAAGAATATTTTCTATGCCGCAGGCTTGCAGGCTTTCAAGGACGGATACAATTTCATCCTTTTGGTGCCCCACGCAAGTCAGATGAGCCATCGCTTCAATAGCTATATCGTTTTTTATTTTCCCAACCAAGTCTACCGTTTTTGAACGAGTGCTGCCGCCGGCACCATAGGTAACTGAAACAAATGCCGGGTTGGCATACTTCAATTGTTCAATGGTTTCAAATAAGCTTTGAAAGCCGGCTTCATCTTTGGGTGGAAAAAACTCAAAAGAAAAAACAGGGGCTGAGGACTTTAGTTTATCGCTGATTTTCATCTCTTCGATAGTAACATAAGCATAAAAAGAAATGAAGGAAGGATCGAACCGGATTTTTACAACAGGAATTTTCTAGGAAGGTGGGGATTCATAAATCCCAAATCTTTTTAGATAGGAAATGAAGGAAACTACATCTACCAATTCAACAGGCTCTTCATCTATAGAACGGATGGCTTCATCTGAAAAATAACCTGTGGTAATAAATATTCCGCGTGAAGCCCCTTCCCCCTTGACTGTGTCGAGGAAGCCCTTAACCTTAATAGCATTTACCGTTTGGCTAGGGGGATCAATAATACAAAGAGCCAGATAAGTTCCCCCGACAACAGGAGTCTCATCATTCATGGCTATTTCAAGTTCATGATCATTGGCCCAAACGGAGTGGACGTACTCCAGATTGAACTTTTCCAGAAACTCTACGCACTTCTCTTTAAATGCGGTCTGGTCAAGAAGGTATTTAGGTTTGTCACCGGGATTGTCGAACTGAATTTGTTCTTGAGGATTGGGGGGAGAAACTTTCTTTAAAGAAACAATAAGTATGATGCCAATTATAAAAGCACCGAAAGTGATTATGAATATCGCCACTTACTTTATCATTTCATCCCAAATTTTTTCTTTTTTACCCTGCTTTATCCACTTGTCGTTTGCGACCATCTGTTTGACCGCAATCCAAAAAACCCATCCCACAAAAATCAACATGGTTCCGATGGGAATATTATCTGGTTTCGTCGCGATTAAAAGAAAGTTTTCAAGACCTGAGTTTTCCATGTTTTGTCCTTATCGCAAAAATAATTCTATTTATTATATATAGCCAGAGGGCTTAAGCAATCTTATTCGTCTTCTTCCTCGTCTTCATCTTCCTCACCACCTTCTTCGCCGTCGCCTTCACCTTCTTCATCATCACCTTCTCCTTCACCCAAAGAGGCGTCAAAATCCAATTCAGCTGTGTTATAGGCAACTATGAGGTCTTTAAGGGTTCCAACCTGTGTATCAACATCTCCTACTGAATTAATTTCGTCAAACTTAGTAGGCACTTTATAGCCCTCGCCGTCTTTTAC
>JABJCF010000460.1 GCA_018665625.1 Nitrospina sp.
AACTATGAAAAATTTTTGCTCCATCGATCAATGCTAACTCCTATCCAAAACTGAAAAATTCACAACGCACAAAAAACACCCCCCTCTCATTGTCTGCCATGCTAATGACTGGACTACTGATGATTCTTCACCCATTCGTCGGTGAGTTTTTTTGCTTCGGCAAGTTGTTCGGGGGTGGCTTCTTTTTCCAGCGTGGTTCTGTTGTGTTGACCGTCTTCACTTCCATTGATCACCGAAAGGTTGTGCCACATCAGGGCTTTGACCATGTCTTTCTCGACGCCTTTACCGTCGTAATACATGGCACCGAGGCTGACCTGCGCTTTGGAGTTGCCGTTTTCGGCTGACTGTCGCCACCATTTGATGGCTTCATCCATATTTTTTTCTACGCCCTCGCCATTGAAATACAGCACCGCCAGGGTGTTTTGCGATGCGGCCTCACCTTGTTCTGCGGCCCGTGTCAGCCATTTTGCGGTTTCACTAAAATCTTTCGTTACGCCATTGCCCAGGTAGTACAACATTGCAAGATTGAATTGTGCGGGTGTGTGGTTTTGTTCTGCTGCCTTTCTATACCAGATAACAGCTTGCTCCCCATCTTTAGCAATGCCTTTGCCCATATGGTAACTAACGGCAAGCCAGAACTGAGATTCCACATCGCCTTCTTCGGCGCGCTTTTGAATATCTTCTATTCCTTCTTTTCCTTCGCTTTTTTGTTCAGTCATATATCTTTCGTCTCGTTATTAATCCAGGTGAGATACTTTTTTCCATTTATTGAAATAGTATTGAATGCGTCCATCTTTAGTGGGATAGATTTTTGAATAGGTCTCTTTCCCAACTTCATCTTTATCAACGATCACAATTTTCTTGTCGAGTACTTGTGTGGATTTTGCCACATACAAAAAGGTATAGGGCTGGTCGCGCGCAATCATTCGATGCAGTTCTCTCGCCATTTCCACTTGTTTGGATCGATCGTACTCTTTGCGAATGCGGGTGATGAGGCGATCTGCTTCGGGGTTTTTATAGCCAACAAAGTTCAATTGTTTGGGACCCGCCTGACTGGAATGCCATATTTGATAAAGGTCGGGATCGATGCCCATACTCCATCCTAAAACCAGCGCATCGTATTTGAGTTCATTGACAAAGTCTTTCAGAAACACGGCCCACTCGAACAACTGGGTATTGCATTTAACCCCTATTTTGCGCCAGCTTTCCTGCACTATGGTTAGAATATTTTTACGGATGGCATTGCCACTGTTGGTAATAAGATTGAACTCGAACAGCTTTCCGTCTTTTTCCAACCAACCGTCGGCATTTTTCTTCCAGCCTTTTTCGTTTAATATTTTTAGCGCGGCACTAGGATCGTAGGGCAGCGGCTTTACATTAGGGTCGTACCATTCGGTGATTTTCGGGTAGGGTCCGGTCACCCTCTCCCCTTCTCCGTATAAAACGTATTTAATGATTGGGTCAATATCGATGGCCATCCCCAGAGCAATGCGTACTTGAGGGTCGGCGAATAATGGATTGCGAATATTGTATCCAATATAGGAGTAGAAATAGCCGATACTGGAAAAACTCTGAAATTTATCTTCCTTTGAGAATCTTGCCACCTGATGGGGCTGCACAGAATAGTTGTCTACGGCTCCTGCATAAAATTCCATTTCCTGGGTCAACGGATCGGGAATAATGCGCATGATATATTCCTGGTATTCGGGGGTACCGTCCCAGTAATTTTCGTTACGCTTCAGATGAATCGCTTCGTCTGATTTCCACTCGACAAATTTGAAGGGTCCCGTTCCTACCGGATTGCGGCCGAAATTGCTATCTCGCATGATGAATTTTTCCAGATCGCGGCCTCTTGACTTTGCTTCCTGTTGCAGTTTTTTTTCGTTCAGCAGGTGTTCGGGCAAAATTCCCATAGCCCAGGAACCGAAGGCCGGTGAGAACAGCCGTTTGTAAGTGAACTTTATTTTATGAGGTCCGAGCACCGTTGCCGTTTTTACCGGTTCGTAATCGGATTTTCTCGGTGATGTGCCCTTAGGATTAATGATTGAGTTGTAGGTAAATAAAACGTCACCCGAATCGAAGGGATGCCCATCGTGAAAGACAGCATCTTCTCTAAGGTCGAAAACGATCACCGGGTTGTGCTCGGTTACTTGCAGGATATTTTCATATTGCTTTTCGAGGTCTTTTTGCTGGCCAGAGTCTTTTGCTTTTACAAACTGCGGGTAAGGAAACTTTTTGAAATAATCTTCACCAAGAAACTCTTTAATGGGCGCAAAAAAATCCTGATTGATATCTTCAAGGGTGAACTTAAGCCTGGCAGGCCGGTTCAGGGTGTAACTTATTTTTTTAATTTCACCTTCGATAGTTCCTTCGGGAACAACTTCTATACTGCGAAGATTATCATTCCAGTTTTTATTTTCAGATAAGGCTTTGATCAACATTTCGGGCCAGTTGTGTACATCTTTTTCCAACTGCCCTCCTGGTAAAAACCACGATGTATTGATAGTCAAATAGGCTTCTTCATATTGTGTCCAGGATTTTGCAAGCCGAGGCCGATATTTGAGGTCTTTATCAAGGTCAATGAGACCATCGAAAACAAGGTCGTTAATGGTGCCGCTTGAACTGTCGGCACTGAGTATAGGATTCAGTATCTGAGCATCGCCGCTGGAGCCTTGAACATACTTAACCAGCCTTGTGGGGTTTCCGGTAGCCTGTTTTTCGTAGGTGGGAACCCAAAAAAAGGACTGGAGGAGAATAAGAGTCAGTACTAAGGGTATATATATGAGAACCTTTTTGACAAACATGAATAAATCATATCAAATAGGAGAGCTAAAGAGGGTTAAAAATATTTTTTTAGCATGCAATTTTATGAAAAATGGTTCGCTGTCCAAGATACTCATATTTAATGGATTTTTAGTTGAAATAGAGGGGCAAATTCAATTTGGGGTGGATGTCAAAAATTTTCTTGACTTGGTCTGTATTTGACTATAATTTGGAGAGCCTTGCGAGGGCTGATGGCTTTTATAAGCTCTCCAATAAATTGAGAACACTAAAGCTTTAATTTTTATATAGTAAATTTTTCTGTTCATTAACTAATTAGAAGGAAAACGAGATGTCTACATTAATCACTGACGAATGTATTAACTGCGGAGTATGTGAGCCGGAATGTCCTAACACGGCAATCAGCGAAGGGGAAGATTTTTACGAAATAGAAGCAGACCTTTGCACAGAATGTGTCGGGTTTCATGGCGAGGAAGCCTGTCAGGAAGTTTGTCCGGTAGACTGTTGTATTCCAAATGAAGAGCACAAAGAGAGTGAAGAAGATCTACTCGAAAAAGCCAAGAAGATCCATCCAGATGAAACATTTCCGGCAGTGGATGAATTGAGCAACGAGACTTCTCTTTTCCGCAATCCGGATCGCAAAAACGCGAATCTCTAGTACCAATATTGTCAGGCTCTGTCTCGGGAAATTCTCAGACAGAGCCTGTTTTTTTTGATAAACTTCCACGCAGTTATATCAATCAAAACTAAAAGCGGATTACCAATTCTTCGAAAATTTTTATTTCGAAATTTTGCCCCCCTTGACAAATTCACCTTTTACAAGTATTACTCTTACAATAATTAAAACAATATCGATGCGGGGTGGAGCAGCCTGGTAGCTCGTTGGGCTCATAACCCAAAGGTCGTCAGTTCAAATCTGGCCCCCGCTACCAAATAAGATAAGGGTTTGGAGGCATAACGCTTCCAAGCCCTTTTTCTTTTTCTACTTTTTTTACAGCCTATTTACACCCTGCCTTCCCATTAGATCTGCCCTGCCCTATAATGCGATCGTTTTAACTACCCAAGTATACTCGCTCAATAATGAGGTCGAGTCAGAAACTAAAGAGTTATTGGCCACAAGCGGATTGAAATGACGATGCGATATGCTCACCTGATACCCGATCAGAAGAGAGAGGCCGTTCTCAAGCTGGCAAAGATTCAAAAAAATAAAGTAAAAGCCCTTTGAGGAAGTAACTCCATGTCAATTAATAAGCTCATCTCAAAAATATGCAACTTGCCAGAGGCGCTTGGGGAAGAGGTTGTCCCCTTCTCTAACATGCTGAAGGAAACTTTCCTCTTCATGCAATCAAGAATCAAGAAGAACAAGACAGGAGCATTCAGATTCACGCATGACGAAACTCTGCTTCTCCTTTTAGCGCTCGACAAAGCAATAGAGCATGGCTATCTGGAAGCAGAAAATGATCGCCTGTCTGGGTTCGAAAAAAGAGTTCAAGAAGGATTAAAAGCTCTCAACAAATATGGGACGAATCATCCCAGCGGGAAGGGATATAGGGAAATGGCTAAATTCGTCCGTGCGGGAACAAAAACAAGAAAAGGTAAAGATTGGTCAGATATTTTTTGTTACTTTTCTGCCTTGGAAGGAACGGATGATGTTAAAGCAATCTTGATTCGTGTTGCTATAAAATATGATTTTCCATCCCCGTCTCCTCTGATTAAAGAACTCCGAAAAAAATACAACGTCGAAGGCCTCCCCAGCCATGACTCAGAGTTTGCTCGCACATCTACCCGCGAGCATGAAATCGCTAAAGAGCGTGAAACCTCTAAAGAGTAGAAACCCGACAGAAACACCCCCCTGTATTTAGTTCCTCGTTTTCATATCATCAGAACCCTATCCTGTTTGAACTAACAGGAACCCTAGTGGTTCCCGATCTTTCAAATCTCAAGCAGGAGTTATCATGGAAATCCAGAACTCGAGTAGGGCAAAGCCTTTGATGGTAGCTCGTAGCAAAGTGGAAGACTTGTTCCCCGGCCTCAATGGAAAAACCCTTGCTAATAAGC
>JABJCF010000461.1 GCA_018665625.1 Nitrospina sp.
GAGTTGACCACAAACACTGAGGCTACTAGACAGTACCACATGAATAAGGCCTTTGCAGGCATAATTTTCAATATTATCAATACAATAAAGCTCATTCCATAAATACCTGCCAAAAGCTCTTGTATTTTCCATCCTTCGGTTCGAGCCAATGAAGACTGTGGACGCTGGTAATTCAAATCAATATTCAGGGATGAAATTTTCTGCACCACAAAATCTCTTAGTCCCGAATGAAGGTACGATAGAGGAGTTAACACGACAAAGCGGAAAAGAAAAATAAGCGGAATCAGAAATGAAAACCCAATGTGCAAAAGGATCAGCCCTCTTCCTTTTGATGCAAAGGGAAAATACTCACCATCCTTAGCCGTACCATAAAAATTTTGCTTGTGATGATCAAAATGTACGCTTTGATACAGAAAGGTTGGGATCATTAGCGGAAAACCACATATGAGATTCCACATTTTCTGAAAAACTCCAAAAGACCCCTTTTTAAAATGAGCAATTTCGTGGATGAACAAAGCCGCTCGGTAAAGTGTCAGAACCGCGATCAAAAAACATAATCCTTGTAGAAAAGAAAACATTGGAACCATCAAGGTTGCTACAAACGCGCTCCAACCCAGCGCAGCACTTGATAAAAAATCACTCCAATATATCCAGGGGTTGGGTCGGTATAAATCCTTAACCAGTCCTCTCGCCTTGGCGATGGGAAATTCCCGGTCTTCCTGAGTCAAGCTCGTCAAATTAAAATCCTACTGATGAAATTTTTAGCGATCCCACTTCATCTCTTTTCTGCGCAGTTCACACACACTTCACTTTCTGGCATTAACATGATTCGTCCCTGCGGAATAGAGTTAGCACAACGGACACAAACTCCAAACTCAGGAAGATCAATTTTGCCCAAAGCTTTTTCGAGTTTTTCTAATTTAACCTTGGAAGAGTTCAAGGAAGACTCGCTGATTCCCTGACTGCTAATGGCCTCCATTCGAGTAAGGCGTCCAATGGCATTATCTGGCGCAACAGGCTTAGAGGTCTCCGTAAAACTTTCAATCAGATGTTTCTGTGTTTTAATTTCTTCTATGATCTTTTGCTTCAACTCTGCTCTTTCCTGTTCATTCATAGCGTCATCATACCATCATTCTTTAAACGGTGACCCTTCAGATTCAGGCAGGCATCCATCCACCCATCGCGCAGCGAACGGCAAACAGGGGAGTGAAGTTGGCAATATTATCAGCAATGTCATTCATAAATTCATGGGCCAAATCCTGATCCTGAAAACATTCATAAATGTCGTCCAAAAACCCTCCGCGTAAAAGAGGGTGTTCAAGAAACTCCCTGCCGGGTCCTGTTGGTATTTCAAGAGGGTGCTCACTTACTTTTACTTTTTCAAGGCCCAGTTCATTCAACCATTTTTCAGCATCGGACGCAGAAGGCCTTTCATTAATATATTCATCGAGTGCTTTTCTTTCATCTTTAAAACTGCGGGCTATCATCTCCTTATCGACGTGGTTCCATAATGAGTCAAAAGTTCCCATTGAAGGAAATGTTAAAACGATCTGCCCGCCTGGCTTTAAAAACCGAATCAGGTTTTGTAACGCCTCAAAACGGTTGGGACGAAAAAACATAAAAGATAAATTGCCAGTGATGCGATCAAACTTTTGCAGGTCGGCAGGCAAAATGCGCATATCTCCCACTTCAAATCGCAACCAGGGCAATTGCGTCCCCTGAATGGATCGAGATCTTAAGATCTGGCTTTGATGGATGTCGACAGCAAGCACCGAACCTTCAGGGCCCACCTGCTCTGCCAGATGAAAAGCGGGGATCCCGCCACCAGATGCAATGTCAAGAACATGGTCGCCTTTGCGGATTTCAAGATGGTGTAACAAAGATTCTGCAAAAGGAGTGGACCACGGATCACTTTTTGGAAGCTGCCAATTGTTATTCATAAACCCTCAATCTTGTTTCAATTAAACATTCAACTCAGCAATCAATTCAAATTCATTTCTGACTATATCAGAAATTTCCTAGAGGGTTTACATTTCCACCTTCTCAGATGGAGAACCTTTTAACAGGGGAGAGAGTAACGACCTATTACCTTTAGCGAAGAGCAGGGTCAATGGGAATTAAGCCACGGCGTTACTCCATTGGAGTACGAGGGGGGAGAAGAAGGGAAATACTTGTGAGAGAAAACATTATTTAATGAACACTTTTTGAGTAAATAGAAAGAGAAATCGGGAAAATTAAAAGACTAAAATGGTATATAAAAATTGTTCTTAGCAAATTAATTTAGCGATAGATTTATCTTAAATTCATTTATTATTTTTTTTATATCTTGTGACTTACCATTTTCCTCAACCGCATACGCAGATTGGAGACTTTCAACAAATATAATAATTTGACTAATTGCTTGAGCCATCTTTGCCATGTTTTTCATTAATTCTATTTTGCTGTTTTTTTCACTCGCAATTTGTTTTTCAATCGAATTTATTTTTGTAAAAGCCAGATTTAAGAGTGAATCGGATACACTTTTATTGGCCTCATCTGGAAGTTTCGAAGGGATCGGTTTATTCAATTTTTAACTCCATAACTTTATGGGTGGGACAAAAGTAAATTGGCCAAATAATTTGGTTCAATAACTCAAATATTATATTTACCTTTATACCCAAAGTAAATATAGTGAAAGTATACATTGCAATAAAAAAATTGCAACAAATGATTTGATTTATTATCCGGATTTGCCGTAAATAGATGATTTTTAAAAAGATATCCGGCACGAAGATGGCCAGTGATTTCCCCCCGTGGCTCGGGCTGAGTCTCAGGGCTGAAGTTGAGACACCTCAGGAACTTGCAGCCCTGTGGTTTGTTGGATGAGGTGAATCACACTCGCATCCATCGTCTCCATCAAGGGTCCGGGATACAATCCAATACATAATACGAGGATAGCCAATGGAATCAGCGTAGCCAATTCCCGATTCGATAAATCTGGGAGCACTTTGGCGGCTTCTGTCGATGGC
>JABJCF010000050.1 GCA_018665625.1 Nitrospina sp.
CGTTTGCTCATTTCAAAGGGCCCATGTGTGGAAGACTGAATTACAAGTCTAAAAAATATACGGTCTTCCGTCCTTTGTTGAAAGCTCCAAACAATGTATCCCAATTGTTGATTGGTGCGCATTTGTGTATAAAAATCACTCTCAATGACGGAAGCGATCAAAGAAACTTGCGCCTGAAGTGCCGGATCTTTATCACCCACTTGAATCGCATAGGCCAGGGAATTGTTATTATCTTCAACCTCACGAGAGAAGCGGAATCGTTTTCCATCAGGAATAGTTTCAACAATCTGCTCAAAACGTTCTTCTTTAGGAAGGGGTTTACTTTGGAGTGAATCTAAAAGTATTTTTGTGCTCTCAATGGCTTTTTCATCACTGTAGTTGCCATGAATCATTCCCGTTATATACACTTTCTCGTAAAGTTTTTTAGCATAACTCTTAACATCGTCTAAAGACAAAGGCATCAATGCCTCAAGCTTTTGCTCTTCAGTGTATTGCTCGTCCAACAGCATCAGCCAATTATAATATCCGCCGCGAGAATAGGCCTGACCCAGTTTTTGATTCTTTAGTCCTCGCACCATGGCTTCTTTAATATTGTTAAACTTTTGGGAATCAATTTTTATTTCCATTAAATTTCGAGTGACGAGTTTGAGTAAATCCGAAATTCTTTCCGAGTAGCCCCCAATTGTAAGCGCAACCCCCTTTTTACCAATAGAGAGTGAATACGACAACCCAGCCATTTGAATAGGATATACAAGCTCATTCAACCCTTCACGAACAGCGGCCTCATACAGTTTCGCAAGCTCCAGGTTTTTAGGACTACGGTAGGTGTGAGGAGTTTCAATTTGATAAGTTAAATACACTTTAGGTTGTTTGAACCGATGGTCGTACTTAAACCATACTTTAGCCAATGAATCATCTCGTACAAGATGAGGGTCTTCATCAATCAGCTTTAAATTGTAAGGTATGAAATCATTTTTTGCAGGATAGGAGATTCCTACTAATTTTTCCGGCTTTGCAAGTTTTTCAAACGCTTTGCCTTTTATTTTTCGCAAGGAATATTCCGCATCATAATAAGGAGCTTTCTTATCAAACTCTGCCGCGTTATGACTTAGAACAACCATAGCGTTCTCTGGCACAAGAGTTTTGAGAACAGCCTTGTAGGCTTCAGGCTCATAGTCCTTTAGCAAAAAGGGCAATTCTTCAATCTCACTCAATGAATAATCATGCATTAGAGCAACTTTACTTGCTATAAAACCCATCCCTTCATTCGGGTTCTTCCAGTCAAAGTTTGTTTGCGCCATAGCCTGAGCTTGATCAAAAGTATATTTTTTTATTCCATGCTTTTTAACCATATCAATATATGAAAACACCATTTCCAAAATCCGTTCGTACTCAGCCAATCCTTTTTTCGTCAACGAAATGCTAATACCAAATGAGTTAATGTTTGGATGACTGTTCCCTCCTCCTGCGCTCAACCCTAAAACCAGCCCCTCTTCTTTCAACTTAGAAAGAAGCGAGCCTTCACCTTCATAACCTAGTACTGAACCAACCACCGAAGCAGGCTTGCTTCCTTTATGGTCCAACAGGCGGATGGTGGGAAAATCAATTTCAAGCGATCGAACATCTTTGATGGTTTTTATTTTTAACAGGCGATATTCATTTTTCAGAGGTTTTCTAAATTCCCCGGGAATTTCAGGTACCTTCACTGGGCGATTTTCAATATTAGAGAAATATTTTTTCGCTTTTGCAGCCAAGGTTTCCTGGGAAGCATTCGATATCAATGCCAACTTCATATTATTCGCGGCATAATATTTGGCATAAAAATCTAAAAGGTCCGGGCGATTATCACCGGCAAGGGTATTTTTATCACCCGTGCCAAACTGCCTCAGAGGGTGACCCGGCTCAGAAATCAGGTTGGCAACAAAATTACCTCTCCACCCATCGTTGAGCTTGTTTTTTTCATGCTCGTTATTTACCGCCTTGACTTCTCTTTTGGCATAGGTTTTATCAAACAAGGGGGCCTTGAAGAAATCACTGAACCGATCCAGGGATTCATCGAATCCTTCATGGGACACTTGAAAGAAATAATTCGTTATGTTGCCACTTGTATAGGCATTACTCCCACCGGAATGTTCATCAAGGTACTTTTTATAGGAGCCCACTTCAGGATATTTTTTAGTCCCAAGAAACAACATATGTTCGAGATAATGAGCCAACCCCTGTTTTTCTTTGGGGTCATGCAAATGCCCTACCCCTACCGCCAATGCCGCTGCACTACGGTGCACATCAGGATCTGAAATCAAAAGCACATCCAAACCATTATCCAGAGTCAGGGTTTTTATTACCCGCTTATCTCCCTTTACCGCTTCTGCAGCGGAAGCTAATAAGATCAAAGAAAATATTAAAACCAAACCTACTTTATATATGTTCATTTTCTGGGTCACACCCACCTCCAGTATCTGTAAATAATAGTTTTTACAAGAGCAATTCATTTAATCCACTTTCTAATTATATAGGGGCTTAAAAAAAAGAAGGGTTAAAATTTTTTAATATTTCTGTCTATCTTCCAATAAGAAAAATCCCGAAGATAATCAATCCACCAGCAAGTAAGCGCTGATTACCAAATGGCTCGCCCAGTTTCCAACACCCCCAAAAAACAACCATTAAAACACTTACCTGCCTAAGCGAGACGACCGCACTCACCAATTCGAATTGAAGTACGACGCAAATCAACCCATAAGATCCAAGAGTGGCAAGAGCGGCCATTAAACCCTTTAACCATTCATTCCTCCACAGTTCAAGGATTTCATCTTTTGCGTGATTGGAGAACAAATAAAAATTACAAAGTATAAATCCTATAGTAGCTTCCATAAAAAAGAAGGCCAATCCATTTATAAAAGGCTGGTCTGGCAATTGCTGTATAAATATATCCATCCCCCTTTTATCTATCAGGCTATAACTGACCACCGTAATTAAGGTATAAAATGCCCAGCGTAGATCATTATGCTGAATGGCATGCCAAAGGTTTCTGAATCCTTTAATGAGATGCCCATCGAAATGCAAAATGTAGATTGCAGATATAATAATTAAAATAGCCAAAAGCGTTATTGGAGTCAGTTTTTCGCCTAGCAACAACCAGGCAAAAACGGGCACAAACACGGGAGCCGATCTGGCGATTGGGTAAACATATGAAATGTCTTGAGTTTTATAAGCGCGTGACAGGCATAAAATATAGACTCCATGAACGATTCCTGAGAGGATTCCCCAAAAGAGCAATTCACGGTTCCAGATAGAAAATCCGATCCAGTTCAGGGCAACGATTGCCATGAGTATGATCCAAATTCCTTTCAGCCCGGAAAAGAACTGGGAATTTTTGCTGGTCTGGGTCAATATGTTCCAGAACGAGTGCAGGATGCTGGATATGAGGATCAGGCTAATGTTCTCTATTGCCACTAAGTAACCAAAATAAATGTTTTTATGAAAATCGCTTTTGTATCCTACCCTGTAACCGACCTCAATCGTGCTGTGAGATTCTACCAAAAGGTTTTAGAAATTGAACCTTTGTTTCATAGGGAGGACTGGGCAGAATTCAAACTTGATGGTCAGCGGTTAGCATTGCAAAAGGTAGAATCGTCCCCATCGGAAACTACTGGGGCTACCCTATTCTTTATAGCAAACCCCTTGGAAGACGGTGTTGAACGCTTGCAAAAATTGGGCGCCACAATATTTGGCCCCCCTGAGGTCCACTCCTATGGAAAATTAGCTCGATTTAAAGACCCGGATGGTAATATTTTTGGTCTCTATGAGCCCCCGATTAAATAATTATACTGGCTATGAATGTTTCAGATAGACCCACGTTATCAAATTTAACCTATAACGGTTGCTCCCATTACTTTAGTTGAGGTACAATCAATTTATATGAATAATCCATTGACTCATTTTAATGAAGAAGGCCGTGCCCGCATGGTCGATGTTTCCGATAAGGGCATCAGCTCCCGAAAAGCAGTAGCAACAGGAATAATTTATATGCAGCCTGAAACCCTTCGCCTCATCAATGAAGGGCAAATTAAAAAAGGCGATGTTCTGGCAGTGGCTCAGGTTGCAGGTATCATGGGAGCGAAAAAATCCCATGAAATCATCCCAATGTGTCACCCCCTTTTATTAACGGGGATTGATATCAGTTTTGAGAAACATCAGGCCCCCGACCCAGAATCTGGTCTCTGCTCTATCACTATCACTGGAACGGTGAAGGTTACCGGACAGACGGGTGTAGAAATGGAAGCGTTGACAGCCGTATCCACAGCTGCATTGACTATATATGATATGTGTAAAGCAGTGGATAGAGGTATGTACTTCGATAAAATTGGATTGATTCATAAATCGGGTGGGAAATCCGGCACCTATGAGAAGGAAGTTGTCGGCCAATGATCACTGTAAAATATTTCGCGAGTCTCAAAACTATTGCAGAAATGGAGGAGGACCGTATTGAAGTTGAAAATTCCATCTCCATGGATCAATTGAGTGATATTATTTCAAAAACATCCCCGAAAATGGGAGAGTTTATCCGGGATAAAAAAGTAATGATCTCGGTCAATCAGGAAATGGCTGATTCGGATACCATCATCCACGATGGCGATGAAGTGGCATTTCTTCCTCCATTTTCAGGCGGGTCTTAAAACTTAAAGGGTTGTTATGAGCACGGCTACTGATTCCAAAATTCGAATCCAATTAGAAGATTTCTCTGTTACGGATGAAATCGAGGTCATGAAAAAAGTCTCGCGCAATATTGGCGGAATCACCACCTTTCTTGGAACAGGTAGAGAGATGTCAAAAGGAGAAAGCATAAGCCAACTCAATTTTGAACACTACCCCAAGATGGCAGAAAAAAAGCTTGAAGAAATTCGCCAACAAGCCATCAAGGATTACGGCATCATCGATATGAGCATCATTCATAGAATCGGGCCGATTGAAATTGGAGAAAATATTGTTTTAATCGTTGCCGTAGGTGAACATAGAAAAGAAACATTTGTAGCCTGCGAATGGGCCATCGCTGAACTTAAACGAGTGACTCCCATTTGGAAAAGGGAAACCACCTCTAAAGGCGAGGTCTGGGTCCAAGACACTCCCTGAGCCGCCTCTTTCCACGCCTACATTCTTACACCTCAAGGGGATTGAAATCCAATAGCAAAACAAAAATCTTCAATAGGCAGTATCTCTATATGGCGAACACCCCTCTGATCCTGACTTCAAGCAATCGCCTGGCGCGCTGGCTCATGCTCGAACACGATGATCGGCAAAAGCAGAAAAAAGTCTGGCAGACCCCAAAAATCCTTCCCCTTAACGCATGGCTGAAACAAGTATGGCTTGATACCTGGCCCGAAAAATATCTTCTCAGTAAAATTCAATCTGAAGCGCTCTGGGAAAAGATTATCAGCAATGATTCCAACACAAATAAAACAGGTCTTTTACACAAAAAAGCGGCAGCAAGGGAATCCTATCAAGCCTATAAGTTCATTCATGAATATCAACTTCCTATTCTCAAGCAGGATTATCAGGAAACTTTAGAAACGGTTTCCTTTTTTCAATGGATGAACCGCTACGAAAAGAAACTGCAGCAGTGGAATGCACTGGACCCGGCACAGCTAATGGATTTTGTAAGCCAATCCATTGCGTCTAAAAACATTACCCTGCCTGACTCCATTCAATTTAAAGGGTTTCATAATAAAACCCCACAACTGCAAATATTATTAAACTCGATACAACAGCAGGAAACGAATCTGGAATTCCTCGACTCATCGGAGGATTCCTCGAAAACAGAAAGTTCTTCAATACAGAAATATGACGACAAAAATCTGGAGGCACAGGCTTGCGCTCGGTGGATTAGAAAAAACTATACGCAAGGAAAACGCTTTGGGATAATTGTTCCCGAACTCGAAAAATATCGTTCACTACTTAATCGAGAACTCGCCACTGAGCTGTGTCCGGCTTCTATTCTTCCAGAGTGCAAAATGGGCCTACCCTTTAATATTTCGCAGGGCTCTCCTTTAAGTCAAGCCACACCCGTCAGCCTGATACTCCAGATTTTACAATCCAAGACCTGCAAAATTTCTGCAGGCATATTTTATTCCATCATCCGCAGCTCCGTGTTCCAATCCGATCAAAGCGTGGCTCTGGAACTTGAGGCTAAACTAAGAAAGGAACGATTAATAGATATTGATTTAAAAAATATCCGCTACAGATTGAACAAAGAGAATCCGCTTTATAAGACGATCAACACTTGGAGTGAGTGGGTTCAGGACAACAAACCCGACCTGCCTAGCGAGTGGTCAAAAAAGATATCCAAAACGTTACAGGAAATAAACTGGCCCACCACTGAAGAAAAAATTACTGAAA
>JABJCF010000462.1 GCA_018665625.1 Nitrospina sp.
CAACTGACAATGGGACTACGCCAATCCCTTTTTTACCCCCAGAAGAGTACTTCCTATCGCCTACCATAGAACCAGAAATCCAGGAAGATAAAGCGGAGGAGGAAAAGGGTTGCAATAAACCCTATGAATGGGCTCAGGTCGACCCGGAAGGAAATGTCTATCCTTGTTGCCAGATCTCTCGTCGCTATTCTGTTGGCAACTTGAATGATCTGACATTTGAAGAAATCTGGGACAGCGAAAAATTCACAGAGTTCAGGGAGGGACTCACCAACGGAAATCCCAATCGATGGTGCGCCGTGTGCAACGTTTACAACGGCAAACGTTTTTAATCCAACCCCAGGAATTCATCGCATCAAAATTTAATCATAAAATAATATTTAAATTTCATCGAACCAGGAAATGGTCACTATAATTATTGCAAATGAGAATACTCGGGAAGCTTTAAACCTTTGCCTTCTCTCCCTTCGGGAATACACCAAAACACCCTATCGGGTAATAGTGGTTGATAATTCTTCCACCGATGGTTCACTGCAATTATTAAAACGATTCCTCTGGGTAAAAACTATAAAAGTCTCAGGAATAAATTTGGGTGAAAGACATGGCAAGGCCTTAGATTTAGCAGTGAAAAAAGTGAGAACAAAATACTTTCTTACATTAGATTCCGATGTCGAGATTCTAGCCCCTAACTGGCTCGACGATATGGTGAAAAAAATCAAGGAAACAGATGCGGCATTTGTGGGGGAAGTTTCACCCAGGCTTAAAACAACCTATTGGGGAAGCTTTAAAGAACGCGCCCTACCCTATTGCCTGTTGGTCGACACTAATTTCTTCAAAAACAACAACTGCACTTTTGTCCCACAATACAGCTGGAAACACAAAGGCTATCAAAGCGATGTCGGGGCCGATATTTTATTAAAGGCAAAAAAGACAAATCAACCTTACGGCATTCTTGACGAGGATATTAAGAACAAACTTATTCATTACGGCAGCATGACGGCCGCTAATTTATTTGAAGCCAAAGAATGGAAGGAAGAATTCAAAGCGCATTTAAACAACGGGCTGAACGCATCACAAAAAAAGGAATTTAGAAATTATATCTCCGGGGTAATCAAGTCCAGCAAAAAAAAGATCGACTTAATCAATCATCGAATTGCCCTTCTTAAAAACCACACCAGAGATAAATCCCGCAGCTACTCAGATAAAAAAACCAAACTGATAAAAAACACACTAAATGACCTGGCTCAAAAACTCACTCACCTTGCAAAGAAACATTTAAGCGCAAAAAACTATAATGCAAGCATCATGAAGTTTAGAGAAGCCCAAAATTATGCTGACGCTGAATTCAATTTCGAAATTATGGCAAAAATGGCCTCCGCCCATATGGAAAACAAGATGACCAAGAAGACGGACCTCTTATTAAGGGAATTGGCAAATTTGAAACCCAAAAACGTTGTAACCCTTTACACCATTGCCTCCCTTTACAAAAAGAGGAACGATTTTAAAAACGCCGCTAAGTTTTTCAGTAAAGTTGTTATTGATAAAAAAACAGGACAAGAGGGAATTCGTAATAGAGCCTATTACCACCTCGGAGAAATCTCCCTCAACATGGGGAAAACTGCAAAGGCTGTTGATTACTTTGGATTATGCTTGAAGTCCAACCCAAAACATCACAAGGCGAATCAACACTTGACGAATATCTCAACCCATTCCATATAAGGATTACTTATGCCTATTGCTAGTAAAAACTTTTTATTAGCCTTTGACTTTGATCTTCCAACGGCACCCGACGCCCCAGGAGACATTCTTTTTATACATTCATCCCCGATGAAACAAAGCGCAATTTCTATTTGCCGATTGAGCCAGCTTTACGCAAACCATAATTTTCATATTATTAAAAAAGAAGGTGCTTCCTTTCCAGAAGAAAAAATTCTCAAAACTTATTCTTACAAAGAAAATCATCTTCCCGCAGATTTCAAAGTTCCTGGAGGAGACATAGCTTCGAATTTCGGCCTTGCTTTTTTTTGCATAAACATGGACATCGGACTCGTGCTAAAAAAGCAAAAGCCCGACGACGCGCCTGAAGACGTAGAGTATGAAATCATCGAAGACAAGCTAAAAGAACGCTACGGGAACATTCTGAGTTTTCTGGAAACTTCACATTTAAAAGAAGTCACCTATGTAATTGATAAAAATTTCAAAGTCTGGAAACTGACTCATTGCGACATAGAAGGTTGGTCGGCAAAATGGGAAGTGGGAGGGGAATCTCTTTTATTGCCAATGACCTTATTGAGCGCAAAAGAAAGAGAAGAACTGTTTGAGCTAGGGAATTCTGGCCCAGCCGAAGGTGCCATTGTTAATATTGGAAACTTTCTTGGAGGTTCATCGATTCTACTCGGCAAAGGCTCTAAAAAAGGAAACAGAGAAAAAGTCCATTCATTTGATCCCAAGTATTACTCATTAAAAGAAAATTATTTGAAAGAAAATCAAGTCGACGATTGGGTGATTTTTAATCGGCAAAATTCGGAGAATGGAGCTCAGAGTTGGCAAAAAAGAGACGATAAACGCATTCGGCTTTTGTTCATCGATGGAGACCATTCTTATGAGGCCTGTAAAAAAGATATAAGTATGTGGATTCCTTTTCTTGTGCCTGGAGGAGTCGTTGCCCTTCACGATTATTCCCGGGCTGACTATGGCGGCAATATATACGGGGTGACCAAAGCCGTTCATGACACCATCTTATGCACGGAAGAGTTTTTTGATTTTCGGCGCAAGGACTACATATTTTTAGCCACCAAAAAAAATGGAAGTTGAAAATCCACAAAACCCTAAACTCCCTGCTCAGGGAATTCCCTGTTCAGGGGAAACCAATGACTGACACAAAATTTAGCGAAATTTGGAATCGGGCGCAGCACATATCTTCCCCTTTCATGCCTGAAGAACATGCGCAGCTTCTCTATGATTTAGCTTTGGAAAATCCAGGAACGGTTGTCGAAATAGGTTCCTGGCATGGAAGAAGTTCTGTCGTTTTAGGAAGCGCGGTAAAAAGTTTAGGAGAGGGCCATTTATATTGTTTCGACCATTGGAATTTGATCGAAGGTGCGGAATGTATTATGGACCAGGACATATGGAAAATCTGGAACGACCATATCGCCGCATGGCAATTGCAGGAAGTGGTCACCCCGGGCAGAGCCTATTCCCAAAAAGCCGTGGAGCAATGGCCTGCAAACAAAACAATCGACCTGCTTTTTATTGACGGCTGGCATGAGTATTTGGAGTCGGGGCCCCTGATTATCCCTCCTGAAGATATTCGAGAATACGGTATTAAGGGGTGGCTTAAAAATGGGGAAATGATTCCCACCCACGAACACCAACCCAGCTTTGACCGGGGGGCCAAAATAGATTTTGATATTTGGGCTCCAAAAGTTCGAACCGGTGGAATATTGATCATCCACGATCTAAACTCCGATTTCCCAGGTGTCATGAAAGTTTGGCAGGAGGATGTAGAATCCTCCAAGGAATGGACGATCATACAAAGCGAAAACAATATCGGCGTAGCCCAGAAATCCTAGCTTTTTTATACTTTTATTGCCTTCAACAGGTCGATTGTAATGTCCTGGTTTTTATGATTAAATGCGGCCTGACTGGACAGGCTGACCGTTCTATTTCAGCCACCCTTCCGTATCACCAAAGGCTAATATGACCTCCCTTTTTCCAGTAAATTTCGAAGCCGCATTTAGAACCAAAGAAGAAGTGGGTGAAGACTTTTCACCTCCTTCCGGATTGTGTCTGACTTCTGAAGGAAATATTCTCTTAACAGACGATTTCAATCACCGCATTCAAATTTACGATTCACAATTCAAACTCATAAACAGTTTTGGTGAAAAGGGTAAAGAACCAGGTCAACTTCAATACCCAAAAGGCATAGCAGTAGATGGGGAAGGGAATATTTTTGTCGCAGACAGTTGGAATCATCGAATACAAAAATTCGACTCCCAAGGAAATCACCTGCAAGCTTTTGGTTCCTGTGGTGACGGCAAAGGCGAACTGAACGAGCCCTACGACATCATCATAGACCCATCTGGAATTCTGATCGTTGTAGAAAGATACAATCATCGCATACAGTTTTTCGATGGCGATGGGAAATCCCTGGGTTGGGTTGGGCAAAGAGGAACAACCCTTGAAGAAAACCTGGCAGACCTTTTTGAAACCCCAGCAAACTTGTTGGCTCGCCCGCTATTCGAATTCCCCACCTCGGTCGCCACAGACAGTTGTGGAAATTATTTTATTACCGACAGTGGCAACCATCGCATCAGAAAATTTAATAACCAATGGCAGGAGGTTTTAACTTTCGGAGAACAAGGGGAAGGTCCAGGACAATTTCAATATCCCCTTTGCGTTTCTATTGCTCCCAACGATTTACTTTATATCGCTGATCTAAACAATAATCGAATCCAGATATTCACATCCTTCGGACAATATTTGGACACGATCGATCATGCAGACGTTCCCCTTGAAGCGCCCTGTTTAGCCTTAGTAGACCCTACGGGAAACTTGTATATTGGCTCAACTTTTGACACAAAAATCCTAAGACATCAGATTTCCAGAGACACAGAAAACGCGCTTGCAGAAAAGTTGGCAACCAGCGAACCTCTTCAAGCAGAGCATGTTTATTTTTTTTCGAGGGTTCAGGAAAAATGCAATAACGCACCGAAAGCACTTGCGGCTCTGGAACAAGCCTTAAACCTTTCGGCTCGAAGCACTGACACCAAAGACCTCCAAGCTGTTATTCACCTCGGTCAATTAGCTTTTGCAGGAAAAGAAATTACCGAATCAAGCATTGATCTTGCCATTTCATTGATCGAAAACCAGCTCAACAAATGCAGGGAAGAAATGATTGAAACATTTCAGACTTGGCAAACACATGCTCAAAAATTTAACGAGGCACAAATAAAAGAAAACCAGCTAATCCAAAATGACCCACAAGGGTTAAGAGAATTTAACAGAGACCTATATACCTACGAACAAAACGAAAGAAATAGTTTTAGAGAAACCCGTACAGCCTTTTATTCCTTCCGGAAAATTACCCAGCAGTTTTACGATTTTATTTGTCATCTGGTTGAAAGCGATATCAAAGAAGCTCAATTGAAAAGTCTCGCAGACATTTTGGCGCGTCAATGGACAGCTTCTGTAGACTTTATTAATGACTACTTTAACCAGAAAGAAAAATGCGAAGAAGCTATGGTCCAAATCCTGGGGAGCAGCGAAAAAGATCAGCTCCCGCCTTTTCTTATAAAGTATTATCATAATTGCAGAACTATCGATCTTCTCATACATCTTCAATTCCCGCTAAGGGCTCATTGCCTGGTTTTGAAAGTTTTGGCTCGGCAGGCAGTCAGTAACGAAAAAATCCGAACCCTTCTGCGGGATCTAACCCAGGGGGTCTCTTTCTCAGAAAATGCTACGCGAATAATGCTCCGTTTCCATGAACATTGGAAAACCCTGGATGCACTGGAACTTAATTTCCTGGAAGCGCTGGATGCCGCCACGCCCTTCTGGGAAAATAAGAATACCCCTGTCATAGAAGCAAGTATCGAAGATTTCTCACCCGTTGCATTTGATTCTGAAAACCTGGATATGGAACAGATCAACAGAGTCCTTTTGTCTCAAGCTTCTGAAATTAAATTTGAAAATGATTTTTTGATATGGGGCGTTAGCAAATACAATCCCAGTTCACTTGCCAACCAGAAAAACGGATTGGCTGCACAATGCCAGGCCGTACTGAAAGCGCAATCTGTCTTTGAAGAAAAAACCGTAGAATTATTGAACCAGCTTGATGACATGGGCCGGCAAAGAAGGGATTTGGACGCTCAACTGAGGCAGGTCGGAACCGAAGACAAAGCCACCCCCATTGGCATAAACAACAATATAGCTGTTCTCGATTTCCAACTAAATCTCATACGAAGGATGATCAAGGGGATCGATATCAACGAAAATCTCAACTTACACCGCCTGATTGCGGGAGCGGCAATGGTCAGCATTTTAGATCAATCTCAAGAAAACTCTCAATTATTCGACGAGCTTGCATCCTATTCTCAAAAACTCGATGACAAAATTGTGAAAATTTCTCAAGAGAGAAAAACAAAAAACTTTGAACTGCTTGCCCACAGGGAACAACAAAATCAACTTGAGTCGACTCACGAAATTTCCGACATTGATGCTTCCATAAAAATTGAGACTGCCATTACAGAACTTCGAGCAAACCTGGATCGTCTGGAGTTGGAGTTCAGAAGAAATACAAAATCAAAAAACTTATTGGCTCTGATTTTTAATTTTATTAAAGTTAATCCACCCAATCCAGAGACACCCTTAAAACAAATACTCTCCATCAACAAGAGCGGCTTAGAATGCGGATCGCCACTAATCCCTCAAGGTCTTACCCACAACCACAAAGGAGATCTTTTAGTAGCTGACTATGAGAACCACAACATCCATTGCTTTTCATCCGAAGGGAAATATAAGTTTCATTTTGGAACATATGGAAATACGCCCCAAGCTCTCAAATATCCAGTCAATTTAATCACCGACCCACAAGATAATATTTATGTCATCGACGAAGGAAACGGAGTGGTTAAAAAGTTTGATGCATTGGGTAATTTCCTCCTTCAATTTGAGGAAGGAATTTTAGGCCATGTCTTCTCTCTTTCGATCGACTCCAAAGATCAAATCCATATCGCCGATCCCGACAACAACCGCATCGTTGTCTTTGGCGCGGATGGTAAAGAAATCCCCAAATCTTATTCTACTGAGCAATCAAAAAATCTAACTGGGCCTTGTGGAATTTCTTGCTTCAAAGATGGAGGAACTATAATTGGGGATCGGTCAGAAGCCCTATTAAAACATTTTGATTCCGAAGGGAAGTTAATCAATCAGGTAAGCAAAGAGGGATTGGGGTTTGATGATATTTATTTTCTAGCTTGCGATCCGCAACATGGAATATTCGCTTCCGATTTTTGGCATGGACAGATCATTCACCTGAATAACGACCTGGAGGTATTAGACGTTTATCGCAAACAGGGAAACAGAACAGGAGAGCTTGGAAAAACAGCCGGACTTTCAATTCACAATGGGCAATTGGCAGCAGCCAACTACGATGCCAGAAAAGTACAGATTTTCAGCCTACCCAGTTAAGAACTAAAAACCGTTTTTTTCTTCAGTGAACATTTTTTATTGGATACCGCCGGGTCTTTGCGCTTGAGCGGTTTTCTTTTTCCACATCGTGAAGAAAACCCTTCTCAGAGAAATGATCGTCAAACCTTGCAATAGATTCTTCAATAAACTTGCCAGGCCGGTAAGCTTTAGCAACCTCTTTCATAGAAAACGGTTCGGGCATTCCACTAAAAATAGACGCTCTGTCCTTGATTTTTTCTTCGTTCCACCGCTCACCCCCATTTGCGATTAACACTGTCGCGACACGTTCCTCATCCTCAAAACAATAAATATTAGGGAACACCGACATAAACGTTTTTGTATCACGAGGCTTTAAAGTATTTCCCTTGCCATACAAGTTTGAACCAACAATTCCATCAGGTTTTAAAATGGCGCGAATCTCTTTGTAAAACTCATGAGTTTTTAAATGATATGGAATTGATCCGCTTTTAAAAGCATCGAGAATAACCCAGTCATAAAGTTCCTGGCCTTTTCGTTTCTGAATAAAAACTCTTCCATCTTCTTCAAAGACTCGATAGCGATTTGATTCCTGCAAATAAAAATACTTTTTCGAAACCTCAATAACTTTTGCATCAATTTCCACAACGTCAATTTTTAAATTTGGAAACCTTTCATTGAGAAAGTTTGTGACAGCTGCGCCACCTAATCCGACCATCAGCAGCCTTTGAGGTTTAGGGCAAAAAAGTAATGACGCCATCATCATATTTGAATAGACCAGAGCCAATTGTTTTTGTTTTTCGACATTCACCCGGCTTTGCAAGAAATAATCGCCATTGCCCTTGAACCAGAGTTCTCGGTTATCGCCATTTTGAATGACATAAATGTCATTGAACTGAGTACGCTCCCTTGCCAGCACCTTAACCACCGGCTCTTTTGCCTTTTTTTCAAGAAAGTTGAACATTCTGTTTCAAACCCGGATTAATGTCGTCATTTATCCCTAAAAACCTATTTCCATTTATCCTATTTATGCTAAAATGGGATATGGTTTATTAGAGACCCTATTCGGAAGGGGAGAAACTGTTCCCCAACAAGGGTTTACGGTCACTCACCGCTTCATAATAAAGGAATTTTGTCCATGCCGCAAAACGTTTTAAAGCACAAGGTGGGCTTAGAAACACACGGCCTCAAAAACTTACAAAAAATACATTGGAATTTATCCACTCCTGAGCTTTACGAACACATCATTGCCAATAAAGAAGGCCAATTATCACATCTTGGCCCAGTGTGTGTGACCACAGGTGAGCATACTGGAAGGGCTCCCAACGATAAGTTCATCGTCCAGGAACCCTCCAGTCAGGAAAATATCTGGTGGGGAAAAGTTAATCGTCCCTTCTCTGTAGAGCAATTTGAAGCACTTTATTCTCGTGTCCTTGCTTATCTGCAAGGCAAGGAAGTTTATGTTCAAGATTGTTGTGCCGGGTGCGACCCCAAACACCAGACTCATATTCGGGTTATTACAGAACATGCCTGGCACAGTCTGTTTGCCAGAAATATGTTTATTCAAATTCGCGACATGGCGAAACTGGAAAACCATGACCCTGCATTCACCATAATTCACGTTCCCGATTTCAAAGCCGTACCGGCCATAGATGGAACCAATTCAGAAGTATTTGTTATTGTCGATTTTGGCAAACAATTGGTTCTTATTGGAGGAACCAGTTACGCAGGAGAAATCAAAAAATCCGTCTTCTCCATTTTGAATTACTTGTTGCCGCAGAAACAAAACGTTTTATCTATGCATTGTTCTGCAAATATTGGAAAAAAGGGTGACACCTCAGTATTTTTTGGTCTCTCTGGAACCGGAAAAACCACCTTATCCGCCGATCCGCAAAGAAAACTCATTGGCGATGATGAACATGGGTGGAGTGATCGCGGTG
>JABJCF010000463.1 GCA_018665625.1 Nitrospina sp.
GCCTGATCAAAAACAATGGATTTTTCACCATCCAGAACCTCGGAGGTAATTTCCATTCCGCGGTGGGCAGGAAGGCAATGCATGACTAAAGAATTTTTTCCTGTAGCGTCTAATAAATTTTGGTTGATTTGATAAGGGGTCAGAGTGTTTTCTTTTTCCTTCAAGTCACCGGTGTCTCCCATGCTTATCCAAACATCGGTGTAAATGATATCGGCATCTTTTACCGCTTTAAAAGGGTCTTCAACGATTTCAACTTTTCCGTTTCCGTTAAGTGGGGGAAGTTGATCGGGTTTGAACTCGGGTGGACAGGCGATAACCAGTTCCATTCCCATCAATGATGCACCTGCCATCCAGGAATAGGCTACATTGTTGGCGTCTCCCACATAGGCAATTTTGACATCCTCAATTTTTCCGAGTTTTTCCTTTATCGTAAAAATGTCTGCAAGAATCTGGACAGGATGGTTCAAGTTGGTGAGTCCGTTGATGACGGGAATAGTCGCATGTTCAGCCATATCTACGACTTCTTGATGATCATGAGTACGAATCAGAATTCCATTCAGATACCGCGAGAGAACCTGGGCGGAATCTTTAAGGGACTCACCGCGATTTAGCTGCAATTGGTCTCCGGTTAGGAACAGCGCACGTCCACCAAGTTCGTACATTCCAACTTCAAATGAAATTCGGGTTCGAGTGGAATTTTTGTTGAAAATCATGCCGAGTGACTTTCCTTTTAAAGGGAGATATTCCTCGCCATTTATTCGTTTCTGTTTTAATTCCGTGGACTTGTCAAAAAGCGCGAGAATTTCTTCTCCACTGAAGTCGTTGACTGTTAATAGATCTTTTTTCATAAAAGTATTTTGAGTTAGAACTTCCTTTTTGATAATTGTAAAAGGCAATTAGATAAAACTGGCATCAGGCTGTTAATATCTTTTTTTGAAATATTTAGAGGAGGTAGAAAACGCAATGTGTTTTGTTGAATGCAATTAATAAGAAATCCTTTTTCCATGCACTCTAAAACCACGTCACCTCCTGGCTTTTTCAGCTCTAACGCTAGAATCATGCCTTCACCTCGGACCTCTTTGATAAGAGAGTTCTGATTTTCCAAATCTTTAAGGCATTTATAGAAATATTTTCCTGTCTCTGAAGCTTTTTTTAAAAACCCTTTTCCAGTTATGACTTTTAAAGTTGCCAGTGCCGCTGCGCACGAAAGAGGATTGCCTCCAAAGGTAGCTGCATGGGTTCCAGGTACGAATGATTTCATAACCCGGTCGGTGGCCGCAAGTGCCCCTATTGCGACACCGCCTCCTAAAGCTTTGGCAAGGGTCATAATGTCTGGTTTGGTTTTGAATATTTCGTGGGCAAATAATTTTCCGGTTCGGCCAAACCCTGTTTGCACCTCGTCAAAAATTAATAGAAGGTCATTTTTTTTACAGAGGGATTTTAAATTTTTTAAATACGAAGGGTCAGGAACATTTACACCCCCTTCCCCTTGAATGGGTTCGACTAATACCGCGCAGGTTTTTTTATTGATTGCTTTTTTGACTGCTTGGATATTGTTGAACGGAACATATTTAAATCCCGGTAATAGAGGTTGAAATCCGGTATGAAATTTTTTCTGGGCAGTTGCAGATAAAGCTCCCAAAGTTCGTCCATGAAAAGAATTATGCATGGTAATAATTTCATTCCGTTCGGGATGCCCCTGGTCGAACGAAAACTTCCTCGCCAACTTTATTGCAGATTCAATGGCTTCTGTACCGCTGTTGCAAAAGAATATTTTGTCAGCAAAACAAAGGGAAGTAAGTTTTTCCGCCAATTGCGATTGTGGTTCAATATGGTATAAATTGGAAACGTGTAGGAGGTTTTCCGCCTGATTTTGGATTGCAGAAACAACGGCGGGATGGCAATGTCCCAAGTTGTCTACCGCAAGACCGCTTACAAAATCTAAATATTGTTTGCCCGCTTTATCCCAAACTTTTGTTCCTTTTCCACGCACCAATGCGATGGGGTAACGACCATAGGTCTGGGCGACATGTTTTTTTGTCAGTAGGGCAATTTTTTCGTTCTTATTCATTTGTTTTTAGGAGGAATTATTAGACCGGAAACTTTATCATAAAAATTTAACGAAAAATATAAAAACCTTTGATACTGTTGAATTTATGAAAGAAAACCAAAAAAGAGCGTTTGTTGTGGATTTCTACTTTACTGGGATGGACTCGTGAAGACTTCTCAGTTTGGATTTAAGTGGATTTTGCCTTTATTGAATCTTTTTTTTCCGCAGAATTGTATATTTTGTAATGGGGAAAGAAGGGGAGGGGGAGAGTATCTTTGTGGCAATTGTTTCGAAGATATTGGTCTTATACAAACCCCGATTTGCTTTACATGTGGAGTGCCCGCAGACATTTCTTATGACTATCCACATGAAGGTTTTTCTTGTGGTGTATGTAGGCAAAGTCCTTATCAGTTTGATCAGGCTCGCTCATTAGGACATTATGATACTGTTTTACGTCAACTGATTCATCATTTCAAATACCAGAAACAATTGGGAGCGTTATCTGATATTGATTGTTTGCTTGAAAAATATTTTTCTGGTTGTGAGGCAGAGTACTCAGATTTTACAGTGTCGCCCATTCCATTGCATTTTAATAAAATGAGAGAGAGAGGTTTTGACCAAGCCTTTTTGTTGGCTCGACAGGTCGCAAGAGTTTTAAGTGCTCCTCTTGAGAGTGCTTTGTTAAGGAGAGTCACGGCGACATCTGCTCAAGCCACAAAAACCAAATCTGAAAGAGCGCAGAATATAAAGGGGGCTTTTGAGGTCAATCGTCCGGAATGGGTCGTTGGTAAAGATGTCTTATTGGTGGATGATGTGTTTACAACCGGAGCAACGGCAAATGAAGCAGCAAAGACCTTGAAGAAAACGGGTGCGGGTAAAGTCTATATATTTACTCTAGGCAGAGTCGTTGTGGGAAAAGGCCTGGATAGTTAATAAAATGCCAAATCACTTTTTATAAGGAAACGGAAAGCTTTATGGATGAAGCAGCTAAAACAGAAAAA
>JABJCF010000051.1 GCA_018665625.1 Nitrospina sp.
TGATTCTTGCTGTAATGATTTTACCCACACTGCAAATCAGCATTCGTGAGGCAATAGAAGCTTTGCCGGAGCAATATAAGGATACGGGGATGTCTTTGGGTTTGTCGCAATGGAATCAAATCAAGACAATTATTCTTCCACAAAGTTACTACGGGATCATCACCGGAGTATTGTTGGGCCTGGCTCGTGCTGCGGGAGAAACGGCTGCAATCATGTTTGCGGCAACCACTTTTTCGGGTGTTCAATTTCCAGAGTCCTTTTCAGATCCAATTCCAACTTTACAAACGCATATGCTGGTTCTGACTCAGGAAGCTGCAAACCCTCATGCAATTGCCCAAGCCTGGGGCGCAGGAGGGGTTCTTTTGGCGCTTGTTTTTTTTATGACTTTCATAGCCTGGATATTAAGAAGTAAATTGAAAATGGAATCGGAGTTATGAGACCTGCCATTCAGATAAAGAACCTCAATGTTACCTATGGCTCCATAAAGGTAATTGATGATTTTAGTTGTGAAGTTAAAGAAAACTCGGTGACCGCAATTATTGGTCCTTCGGGTTGTGGAAAATCTACTTTACTTAGATGTTTGTGCCGAATGAATGATCACATCGAAAACTTTCACCTCACGGGTAAAGTTTTGGTGAAAGGGGAGGATATTTATCATCCTGATGTCGATGTTTATAAGTTGCGCAAAAGGGTGGGGCTGATTTACCAAAAACCTTGTGTTTTCCCTAAAAGCATTTTTCAAAATGTTTTGTTTGGCGTAAAGCATATGAAAGAGATTGATAAAAAGGATTACAGTGCTATTGCTGAGCGTGTGCTAAAAGAAGTGAATCTTTGGGAGGAAGTTAAAGACCGACTGAATAATCTTGCAACGACACTTTCTATGGGGCAGCAGCAGCGTTTGGCAATGGCTCGCACTCTTGCTGTGGAACCCGAAATTCTACTGATGGATGAACCCACCTCTTCGCTGGACCCCGAGTCTACAGCTATTATAGAATCTCTCATTCAAAAACTGAAAACCCACCGAACACTTCTACTTGTTACTCACCAACCCAAGCAGGCTGAAAAGGTTTCTGATAATTTGATTTTTTGCAATATAATCAAATAAACGCATCTCTCCCAATTGTTTTTGAGGCTGGATTTGGCAAAGAATAAAGTGAAGAAAAGTCTGGGTAAGACGGGGGCAGGGGGTGTTGCCCTTTCCACGCTTGGCGAAAAGTTGAAGAGCAGCAACCCTGAGGTGGCTGAACATTTTGAAGCCATTCAGAGTATGGAGCTTTCTGTTCCTCGTCTGGTACAGGTCATTGAAGACCTTTTGCCTTATCCCTGGGAAGATCGGGCATTGTTTGAGGAGGGTATCAAACTCACCGCGCAGGGATTTTATAAAGAAGCGATTGCGGTGCTTGGCGACGTCTTACGTGTGAGCCCTAATGCTTATCCGGTATATCATTTGTTGGGCCATATTTATATGGCTTTGGGAAATCGAAAAGAAGAAATTGAAAACTATCGCAAAGCCGCACGCCTCAAACCCAATTACCCGCAAATATATATTGATTTGGGAACAGCGTACTGGATGCAGGGAAAAGAAAAAAAATCTTATGCTGCATTTAAAAAAATTATTCCCATGGCCCCAGACTTTGCTATTGCGGATTATTGGTTGACGTTTATTTTTGATCGATTAGGTAGAAACCGCGATGTTTATGAAATGAATCAAAATAACACGGAGGCTCCGCTTCAGGTGTTTGCCGGTATTTGTGGCCTGATAGGTCAAGCCTACCTTGAGTTTGGTTATCATGCTGCAGCTAGACAGGCTTTTAAAAGAGCAATTAGAGTTTGGCCGGAATATGCCGAGGGACATTATTTGCTGGGTTCATTGCATATTAAAAAATTGCGGAATCCCAAACGTGCGGTGAAATATTTGGAAACGGCTGAGCAACTTTATATTCGTAAAAACGATTTTCAAAAAGCGGCGATGGTTCATCAGCTTTATCGACCGAAAGATGAAGTGCAAGAAAAAGAAAAGGCAGCCCAGGAATGGTTGAAGGAAGGGTTGCGTTTGCAAAACTTGACATGGTATCAGGCCGCTGTGGATGCTTATCAAATGGCGCGTGGATTCAAGCCGGATTTTCTAGATGCCTACTACAACATGGGCGTCGCTTATGGTTGTATGGAGGAGAATGGTATTGATGCCTTGCATAAAGCGGTGTGGGTTTTTAAAAAATCCATAGACCTTAACCCAGAATTTATCCATGCTTACACGGCTTTAGGAGCTTCTTACATCAAACAAGGTGAAACGGAAGAAGCTATTGAAGTTCTAAATCGTGCTGAAAAGGTATGCCCGAAGGACTCAAACGTTTATTTCTATTTAGGAATTGCCAGTCGCATTAATTCTCGGTTTAAAGAAGCTGTGGAGTATTTAATAAAAGCCGTAGCCTTGAAACCAGATTCCGTTCAGGTGCAATTTTACCTGGGCTTGTCTCTAATAGATGCTGAAAAATATGATGAGGCTTGTTCCGCTTTCCGTGAAGTTATAAGAATAAAGCCTGATTTTGCAGATGGGCATATGATGTTGGGGAATTTATACCGTGAAAATATTCCAGAACCGGATAAAGCTATTTATCATCTAAAAAGAGCAGAGAAATTATTTATGAAACTGGAAGATTTTCAACGGGTTGGTTATATACGCCAACTTTTGTCCCGTTATGCTGCTAGTTCAGGAGCCTGAGTATTTTATGAAAAGAAAAACTTTAATATTTATTAGCTTCTTTATCTTAATGATTGGCGTGGAGGTCTCAGGTCGGCCCCTTTCTTCTGAACTCGATAAGATGACGGCGGATGAAATGGCACCTCTGGCTCTAAAGGATTCCATGTACTACCATTTTGACGAATGGTTCGGACGTTTTCAGGGGGAAATCAATCGTTTGGAATCTTCTCCTCCTTCATTGGAAAACCGTGTCGAATTGATGAAATATTATTTTAATTACACGGGCCTGTTGGGAGAATTGACTCATGCTCTGGCTTTTACCAGTAAATATAAAATTAAAAAAGTATCCGCGAATTTTTTAACCTACAGTAATCGTGTGAAAGACCTTGCTAATGAAATATTAGACGATGACTCAAAAACGCCCGGTCAGGAAGCCCAGGCCGCACTGTTTTTGGGCGCCGCCGAAGGCTATATTGGGATTTTTGAATACGGGCAGGGGAATTTATTCGAGGCTCTGGTAAATGGTTTTCAGGCAGACAATCATCTTGAGCAGGCTTTGCAACTCAACCCCAATCTGGTTGATGGATATTTTGGTTTGGGAATGTACCGTTACGGGAACAGCCGCCTGGGTGGAATCGGTAATTTTATCATGCAAGGGGGCAAGGACTTAAGGCAGGTGGGTCTCAATCATATTGAGCACGCGATCCTCAAGGGCGCATCGGCTCTTCCTTTAGCGATGAAAACTCTTGCCTGGTTTTATATCTCCGAACAGATCAATCCGGAAAATAAAGACCTTCCGGCGGAGCATCCTTTGTCTCAAAGCAAAACCCGTCAAAATGCATGGGGGTTATTGATAGAGCTGGAAAACCGCTACTTTAAGGGGCCA
>JABJCF010000464.1 GCA_018665625.1 Nitrospina sp.
CTTCACCATCCAGACGAACCAATTCCAAAAGATTGACCTGAGGAATAGCATAACGCCCTCCCCCAGAGGTAATAATTAACGCTGGAATAATAGCCAATGTTAAGGGAATCTTTACCCTGAGTGTTGTGCCTTTACCCTTGCGGCTCTGGATATCTACGGTCCCACCAATTTTTTCAATATTAGTGCGAACAACGTCCATCCCCACTCCACGTCCCGAGACGTTAGTTACTTTTTCAGCAGTTGAAAAACCTGCAGCAAAAATCAGGTTAACTAATTCACGGTCACCCATACGTTCGGCTTGCTCTGGAGTGATAACCTCTTTTTCGAGCGCCTTCGCTTTAATTTTTTCAGGGTCAATTCCACCCCCATCATCAACAATCTCAATATTTACCTGACCGCCTTCATGAAAAGCTCTTAGTAAAAGCACACCTTCCTCATCCTTACCATTTTCAGCGCGCTTTTCAGGAGATTCGATTCCATGGTCGCAGGAGTTTCTGACAATATGAGTGAGAGGATCCTTGATAGCTTCAATAAGTGTTTTATCTAATTCCGTTTCTTTCCCTTCCATTTCCAGGCGAATTTTTTTACCAACAGCCATGGAAAGATCGCGAACAACTCGGGGGAATTTACTCCAGATATTTCCGATAGGCTGCATCCGGGTTTTCATAACCCCTTCTTGAAGTTCCGTCGTAACCAAATTCAAATGCTGACTGGTGGCTATGAAACTGGAGTCTGCCCCGGTGGGAACAAATTGAAGAATCTGATTTCGTGCCAACACCAATTCCCCTACCAGATTCATCAACCGGTCAAGAATATCGACATCAACGCGAATGCTGGAATCTGCAACGCTTCGAGTATCGTTGCGGCGGTCAGGGGATGTCCTTTTATCGCCAGCCTTTGCAACATGTTGAGCCTGCTCAGCAGGGGTAGCCTGTCTTCGGTCTTTCTTTTTTTCAACTAGAGGTGCCTCTTCTTCAGCAACAGGTTCTTCTTTTTTCTTTTCAACTGCAGGGGCTGCGACAGGGGCTTGTGTGGCAACTTCATTTGCGCCATCATCGGTTAACAACTTACCCAGGTCTATAATCAGTTGCGTATAGTCGACATCCCCTTCATTTCGCTCACTTTCGATACAACCCAACATTTGCCGAATAGCATCGACCATAGCAAGCAAAGCGCTGGTTCGCGGAGGATTAAGAGCCAAAACGCCATCTCTTAATTTACCAAGAAGGTTTTCTCCAACATGGGCAACCTTTTCCAATTTATGCAGACCAATGAAACCGCAGGTTCCTTTAATGGTATGGATAGTCCTAAATACGCTGCCCAGGATATCTGTATTGCCGGGGTCCTGCTCCAACTCGATCAAGTCCTTATCCAGCTTGTCCAAATTTTCATAACTCTCTACAAGAAACTCATCCACGATGGGTTCCATATCAGCATCAATTTCCGCAGAGGGTTGTATGGGTTCTACTTCTGGCTCGGCGGCGACCACAGCAGGGGCAGGCGCTTCCTGCGTTGGTTCTTCAGCAACTGGAGCAGGCTCTTCTACTTTGGCTGGTGCAGCGGTTTCTTGTGCAGCAGCTTCTGCCGGAGCATCATCAGATTGTAAGCGCGTCAGAGTTTCGACTAGTTCTGAGTAATCAACAGAGCCTTCATTTCTGTCACTTTCTATACAGGAAAGCATCTGCCGAATAGCATCGACCATGGCAAGCAGAGCACTGGTTCGAGGAGGATCCAGGTCCAATTCACCATCCCTTAACTTACTCAACAAACTTTCACCAACATGAGCCACTGACTCCAGTTTAGTGAAGCCAATAAAGCCACAGGTTCCTTTTATTGTATGAATGGTGCGGAAAATACTAGATAAAATATTGGTATCGCCTGGGTTTTGTTCCAGGTCTATAAGGTTTTGATCAAGCTGATCAAGATTCTCATAGCTTTCCACGAGAAATTCGTTGATGATTTCTCCCATCCCATCATCTTCTTGTCCACTCTCTTCATCAGAATTTAAATCTGGAGCTACTGGCTCTTCATTACTCATCACATGCCCCTCACTTAGACACACCGGTGACATTAACAACGAATCCACAAAAGTTTGAATTCACTTTTATTTATCCGTTGCACTTTTCTTAAATAAATTCCCTGCAATAGGGAAAACGCTTTACAGTTTTTTTCTACGGCTAGCTAAATCAAGTACCTGGTTTTCTTCCAACTACCTCGCCCGACTTGGCTCCTGCAATTTTAAGGATAAACTCTCCTTCTGGAATTTGAAAATGCAACTTTTCCAGTGGAAGCCCACTTGGGAGCATCGGCTCCACATCGTGACCCCTTAAAATAGTCGGAAGAGACATTGCAGCTTTCAAATCTTCTTTGGCCATGCGAGCCACAATATCTCCCGCAAGAACATTTGCAAGCTCACCTACAACATCTCCCATGTCAGCACTGTCATAATCTATATCGAACCCACAAAACTTGGAAGCCATCGCTTTTGCAGATTCTTTTGGAAGCTCAAGCATTACAATCCAATTGATATCTCCCATGAAAGAAATGATTCCAACTACCCCATCACCCATTTTCTTACCATCACCATCCCCATGAAACTTGGGTTCGGATCCAAAAATCGTGTTGAAAATGGAGAAGATAGAACCCCGGGTCACATCAGTTAAAACCTTTGGAATTTTTCCTTCACTATAATCAATGGTCGGCATAACAAATCCTCTTTTTCGGGCAGGCCCCGTTGTGGACACCCTTTTAAAAAACCGAGCTCAGTAAAAACAATATTCTTTTACTAGCACCTATAATGAACCTAACCCTTTGTTTAAAAATAATTTAAACTGAAATTCTGCTATTTATTATAGGCGACGCAATAGATACCGTCAATGTAAATAGGACAGTAAGCCCTTATTTTTCAATCACTATCAAAATATTTAATTCACCAATTCAATATTTTCGAGATTCTAGTAACCCTCAAAAATAATAGTACCCATTACATTTTAATAGCTTTGATTTTCTCTTCCAATTGCATGGCGTTAAAAGGTTTAACAATATATTGGTTCACCCCCGCCTGCACGGCTTCCATTATTTTCTCTTTATCAGCCTCAGAGGTTACCATTATAAAATTGATCCCTTTTAATTTATCGTCCGCTCTAACAGCCTTAAGAAACTCCAAACCTGTCATATTAGGCATGTTCCAATCCGATACAATTAAATCTACAGGCTCTTCGCCCGCTTTCTTAAGGCCTGCAGCACCATCCTCTGCCTCTGATAGATCCGAGAATCCAAGCTCTTTCAGATTTTTTTTGATAATTTGCCGCATTACCGCAGAGTCATCAACAACCAGAACTTTTTTTCCTTCGTACCCCATAACGTTATTCCCTTTTCACAATTGAGTTGAAACATTGCCCGAACCTAATGTCCAGAACGGTTGAACCTCAATAACATCTAAAACCTGTAAATTGCGATCGTGTAACTCTACCTTATATTATATACACCTTAAATGTAAAGGGTAAGTTAAGAAATTGCAACCCTTTTGTTACAATTCCTTCCGATCGGCTAAAACCCTGCCTATCGGAACCCCGCATTCCGTTATACAGCGACCCCCCTGTTTTCTACTTTTTCGTAAAGTGTATCCCTCTCCATGGGTTTTCTTCCAGCCTCAGCAATCATGTCGATAATTTGATCTTGATGGAAAATTTGATCCGTTGCTGCTCCTGCTGCATGGATAATTTTTTCCTCAACCACGGTACCATCCATATCGTCTGCCCCAAACGATTGCGCTAATTGCGCAATTTTAGGTGTGATCATAATCCAGAAAGCCTTGATATGCGGAAAATTATCCAACATCAGCCTGGATACCGCTAAAGCCCTTAGATC
>JABJCF010000007.1 GCA_018665625.1 Nitrospina sp.
TCTTTACCAGTAGGCTTTTTACCTGACCGGAAATACGAGCACCAATTTTAACTTCGGCACCTGTCTTGAGGGTCACCGTACCCGTGGCTAAAACTTTCTGATGAACATCTTGCCGGGTAACCGGTTTGAATTGGAAATCCTTTGCTTTGGGCTTTTCGGGAGGTTTCCCAAAAATCATCGCCTTAACCGTTTTTTCGATCGGGGCGAGTTTTCCTTCCTGCCAAAGCCAGTGAATTCCAGCCGCAAGAATGACCAACAACAAGAGATTCCGGAGTGTTCCCGAAATCTTCATAAATGAGCTCTTTTCGTTAAGGTGTATAAACTAAATTTTAACACAGCAAATAGGGCAAAACTCTTATCCCTGCAAACCCCAAAATACCCTTTTTAAATTGAACTAATAACACACATCAAAAGCCAGCTAAGTATGCTAAAGTAAAGGAATTAACCCCTTATTGAAAAATCGGCAAAACGACTGATAACTTGAGCTTTAACGTGACTGAAACGAAAAATAGTCCATCTCAAAAATCTAAAACTGGCAAAACCCTCCTCAAACGAGGGTTAATAGGCTTTTTTGCGGTCATTTTGCTACTGGCAATCGTTCTATCGACCATCGACCTGGAAGACGCAAAAAACACACTGATCGAAAAAGTATCCGCCGAAAGTGGGATGAAAATTGAAATAGAATCGATTGGATTCGGGTTTGCCCACGGTCTCGGACTCAAATGCAGCGGTGTAAAAGTCGTGACTCCAAAAGGAGAAACTTACGCCGTCGATCATTTACACCTGCTGGCAGAGTGGGCTCCCCTACTTACAGGGGAATTTAAAATAAACACTGCCACTCTGGATCGTCCGCAGCTCACACTGAACCTTTCCGATAAACCAGCGAAAAAACCTGAAACAAGTAAAAAGGGTCCAGAAGACGCAAAACCCGGTTCAACCACTCCTGTTAAATCTGCTCAGGAAGCATTAAAGAAATCTCAACTTTCAGTGCGGAACTTTAAAATATCGGATGGTCAGATCACATTGGTCCATCCCGGAAAACAAAAAAGTTTATTAGCCAACCTCGATCTCAGCTTGCAACTGGAACAAGTATCAGCTGACAGATTAGATATTGTCGTCGATTCCTTAAAAGTTTCTACTGGAGAACTTTCATTACAGGGAAAAGCAAAGGGAGAAAACCTGACCGCAGAAAATGCGCATCTGTCTGTTGACCTTGAAACCAGCTCCTTTGATTTAAATAATATTAAACCCACGCTGGCTTTTTTCTCCAAGGACATCGAAAAAACTCTCGCGCAAATAAGTGAACTTCAAATTGAAGACTTCTCATTAAGCGTACAAACACCTCTTGCTGCTTTAGACAAACCCGAAAATCTAAAACAACAATCGAGTGGAGAAATAAATTTCGACATAAAAAATGTGGCTTTAAATCTGGGAGAAAAACCGCTGAAAATCTCTCCTCTAGAAGGAGTCGGAAAATGGTCTAAAGGAATCCTGCAACCAGATATCAAAGGTACCGCTTTGGGAAGTAACTTTGGCATCAAAGGCGAGCTACCCTTAACAGGCAAAAGCATAAAAACGGATATCAATTGGAGTGCGTTAGACATCACCCAACTCCCCTTGCCAAAATCAGAGACCTGGCAACCCGTATCAGGCAATGTTGCAGGATCATTGAATTTGGACGGTCCTCTCCCTGAAACCGGCAAACCCTTGCCAAAAAGTTTAAAAGGCAAACTCAATTTCCAATTTCAAAATCTGGTACTGACCAACAATACAGAAAAAATCTCCCTACCGCGATTGGAAGGAAAAGGCGATTACCAAAATAACAAACTCGACTACCAACTCATTGGCGATATTTTTGATGGCAATATCAAATCCAATGGAATCATAAAAATTTCTAAACAAACCGACCTGAACAACCAAACAGAATTTGCCAACCTGGACCTTAGCAAACTAAACATACTCAAACCCGGCATGGGAATACCCACTCAAGGGAAAGCTTCTGGCAAGATCACCATTAAAGGACCTGTTCCCGAAGATGGAAAAATCGATAAACTTAAAATCGACACATCATTTAATGTGGCAAATTTATCTGTGCCGATGGAACACAACCAAAAACCATTTCCATTGGAAATTTCCCAACTTAAAGGAACTGCCAACCTGAGCCAAAACCAATTGGCTCACGACATCCAGGCAAATATGTTGGGAGGCAGTCTCGGGGCAACGGGCAACCTGAATATTGGGAACAAGAAAATCGCAGATACAACGATCAGCTTAAAAACAATCGATCTTTCTTCTCTCGATCAATTTATTCAATCAGCATCTGGAACGGTTTCAGCAGACATCAAGCTCAAAGGCCCTCTCCCCGAAAATGGAAAACTGGGTAACCTTAAAATCAATACTAATTTTGATTTGGAAAATGTAAGGCTGCCGGTTGAGATAGCAGAAAAATCCGTCAACGCAGAAATCAGTCGTCTCAAAGGAACTGCGTCCCTTATTAAAAATAAATTAGCGCACGATGTTACCGCCAAACTCTTAGGCGGCAATGTTGCCGTCAAAGGCAACGTCTCTCTTAAAGAATCCGGAGCGCCCGATACTGTAGACACACATCTTCAACTGGAACATTTAGATCTGGCGTGGGTTCAACGACTAAAAAAAGGCGATTGGATTCCCACTTCTGGCAAGCTATCGAGCAATTTAAAAATCAAAGGCCCGATCCCAGACGAAAACACATCTCCCACAAAACTTAAAGCATCTGGCACACTGACAGCAGATAAACTGCTAATGGGCACAGGAGAAAAGAAGAACGAGTTCGAAACCGCCAAGCTGACTCTCAAACCCGGATCAAAAGATTCCACTCAAGCTCTGATAGAAGTGGAAAAAATAAAAGCCGCAGGTTTGCAGCTTAAAAAAGTTCAAACCAATTTCAATATCAACCCAAAACAAATCGATCTGACCGAAGGACGCGTCTTCCCTCAAAACGGGCAGTTGAAACTTAAGGGAAACTTCCAACCTCCCTCAGGCAACTATAAATTGCAGTTCCAGGGAGACAAGTTAAAAATAGAAGATTTTGTAAAACAAATGGCCGGCCCTTTAAATCTACAGGGAAAACTGGACGGCAAATTACCTGAAAACTCTACAGGGTTTCCTGATATTGCCAAAGAGCTTTCCGGACAAGTGAAACTCGATCTAAAAGATGGAACTCTTCCCGAACTTAAAGCTGTGGATACATTGCTCACCCTTTTGAATCCCACCAGCGCCTTGCAGACAAAAAAGGCTGGCTTGAATTACGAAACCGTGGGAGGAGATTTTAAAATAGTCAAAGGCCTCGTCAACACTAAAAACTTTGAAATGAAAAGTCCGCAAATCAACTTACAAGTTGTGGGTGAAGCCAATCTGGGAACGGACACCGTCAACGCACAAGTCAAGGCCATGCCACTGCAAATGCTGGATAAAGCTGTTAAAGCCATTCCTCTTCTGGGTCAAATTTTAACAGGAGGAAAAAAAGGCGGGGTGATCGAAACTTATTTTAAAGTGGATGGAAAACTGAGCGAACCCAGCGTCACCATGCAGGCACATAAATCCCTCACCGAAAAACCCGGAGCCATGCTGAATGAGCTCATGAACATCCCCGGAAACTTTACTAAATAAAACTCATACCTAATTTAACCCATACCTAATTAAACTGATATTACCGCCAGGTCGGGATGGAGCCTCAACCTCCTCTTTTGTTCCCTTACGAAATAAGATAAAATTGCACTTCAGAATCAAATTCCAACATGCAGTCAGGGGTCAACTTCGTGATATCTCCTTCTGAAACATTCGTGCCCCGAAGGGGTAGTCCCCTTTATGGATGCCTTTACGATATCTCCGCTCTAGTAATAGGCTTGAAAGTCCGCTAATTACTAAATCGAAGTAAATTTTTTAAAAGCTACCAATTTTCCTATGAATAAGCGGCAAGTGAAATGATTGAAGCCAAACAATTACCAGTGTTTAAAAAGGAACTTGGGTTGTTGGAAAACCAACTGGCTATGTTTGAGACCAAGATCAAGGATGCCTCCGAAATCGAACCGGGAGAAAAAGGTCCGGAAGAAGAGAGGGCTCGAATATTAAAAATCATTCGCAATCAAAAGCAGAAGCTCTCGAAAATCCCCAATACAGTAGAAACCACACTTTGCAAAAATGGAAACAAAAAGATTGATCTTTCCATTGCTCTGGAGAGTCTCCAAATGCTCGATGAGCATTTCAGAAAGTTAAAGGTGGATGTTGAGACCATCGCCGAGAACCAATATGAGTGTAAGCTGGATGCCTACAAGCAGGAGATATTTAAGTCTATTGACCTGGTTCTCGATCCGATCGATTTTATCATTCCCAACATTCGGTTTGAATTGGCCTATATGGAAAAGCATTACCGCAAGCCCGATAATGTGGCCAACACCATCCTTCCCGAGGTGCAGGAGTTGGTGGATAAGCTGGAAGACAAAGAGATTGGTTTGAAAGAGTTTTTTGACGGTAGCGGCAAGGGCGAAGACAGGGTTTTAGGATATAAGGAGTTGCGGTCGAAAAACAAGGTGTTTTCCAGGTACCAATACTATGAGAATTCTCCAGAATCTTATAAAGAACTCAACGACATTTACTATGAGATTTGTAAGGCCATGGAAAGCTTTTTAAAGGAAAGAAGAGCGGAGCCGGAACTGCGGAAATTTTACCCTCAAGTGAAAGAGAGAGATCAGTCAATTTCTAAAATGAGCGAAATATTCGATACAGGTTCATTCCTGATGATTTTGTCCCAAAAATCCAGAAAAAAATATTCCTACTGTGAAGAAGTAAGAAAAGCCAACACCCTGCTTGAACAGTTCAACAACCAGCGCAAAGACCTTATCTTTTATAACGACGCTGAGCTTAAACGCACTAGAAAAATGTTGGAGACCAAACTTGCCAAATCTCCCGATAAACCACGTTTAAAAACAATCCTGGATGAAGTCGATAAGTTCATTCAGGAAGGGAAGTTGCCTTTCACCCGGTTAGAAATGATTTTTAACAAATTGTTAAAAAAGGATTTCAATATCGTTGTCATGGAAAAGGAGGCCGACGACATCACTATTACTATCACTCCCCATCACGAAAAGAGGTATGGAAGAGATATCCTCGATCGAATCAACATCATCATTCATGAGATTGACTTTTGGTATCCTCCCGATGAAAAACAATTATTGTTTCAAAGCATCTCCAAGGCCACGGAAAAAATTCAGGCTGATGAGCCTATGGATAAAAATGAATTTAAGAATATGATGAGGACTTACGACCAGGCAATGGAAAAGAATATTCGGAAGATGTATCCCGATAAAGTGAAGGAATTAGTCGTCCCTGAAAAACCCTATTTCCAGAGAAA
>JABJCF010000465.1 GCA_018665625.1 Nitrospina sp.
CACAACTACCACATCATATAAGCTCAGATTATTTTCTAGCCATTGGCAAATATTCTCCTCCTCATCAGAGAGTATCATCTTCTCCTTAAAGAAATAGATTTCGAAAAGCTTAGACATGTCGGCATCTACGAATCGTCGTTTCGTTACAGTCGGAGCATCTTTGAAATAAAAGAAGCGCGGAGAGATATTTGACAATAGCTTGTCACGAATAAATTGTTCGTGACTATCGAACTGCCCAAGACCCGTTGCTAAGGTCACACTGTGGACAAAGCCCGCGATATGATTTGCGACTGCTATAGCACCACCTGCAAACTGCTCCTCTGAATCGTAACGGACAGCGAATACATTTCCCTTGCCAGTTTGTCCAAGCGGAGTCGAATAATGATATTGATCTATGATCGCATCACCAACCACCAACACCTTCAGATCTGAAAGAGATGCAAGCTGTTGGTGGATATCCTTATCCGTCCATCGACTTCGAAAGTCCTGTAGAAATGATTTAGTTTCAGATGGGAATACGTTGAAATATTCATTTAGCAGACTACTAGAGCTGAAAGTGATTTCATCAGTATAAAAAATATGACCACCGTGCTCCTCAACTGCGTTTTGCTCTCGTGCAATATTTCCAGTGACATCGTCCCCATGTGAGCGGTACTCGGCCCCTTTAGCATAAATATTAGGACGAATTTCATTAAGCGCATCTATAGCAGACACTGAATGGTTAATCGCTACCTGATCAACACAGGCTAAAGCAGCAATATTCTCGGCACGCAATTGCTCACCAAACACGGGGCGACCAGGGCCTTTGTTAACAAATTCGTCAGCGGTCACAGTTACCAACAAAATGTCACCTTCTTGCTTCGCCCGCTGCAGATAGCGAATGTGACCAGAGTGCATAAGATCGAAAGCTCCATGGCATAAAACAATACGCTTTCCTTCCTTACGCAACTGCCTTGAATACTTGGCAATTTCCTCTATAGAAATTATTTTTTTAGCCGTCACGGTGCTTCCATTCCGGCATACCCCATACCGAATCTGTCACTCACATTATGTAATATAAATTGATGGCCGATTTCCACCAGCCCGTAATTTTTAGAATCAAGCCAGATATTAATATCACCTAAAGAGCGCAATGAATTATCACTAGTAAAGCCACTAAGTGTGATAACAACTCCTCCGCTGCTAGTCATCTGTTCAGCCGCATTACATATATTTTTCGAGTTCCCGGAACTACTAATCGCAATTAGAACATCCCCCGGCCTGGCCATTTGTGACAGCAATCGTGAAAAGATCTGCTCATAGCCATAATCGTTTGCCAAGCATGTCAAAACCGAAGGCTCGTGTAGTGTAAATGCACGTAATTTAGCCACATTGACTAAATCGATAACCGTATGACTTGCAACCCCAGCGCTCCCCCCATTACCTATCACATAAACACTGCCTTGATTTTTACGCACATGAACAAGTTCCTTCATAACAGAAGATAAACCGGACTCACGTTCCGATAAAGCGCCATTTTTCTTCGTGATTTCACAGCATGCAAGCAAAGCATGAAATTGATCCGTATAGGACGCCAGCGATAAATCCCCTACCTTATCCATCTTCATTTTTTTCATCCCCCAAATATTGGAACCATGTTGCGGTAGCCTGATTGATGCTAGCCGGATTCCAAACCGGAGCATCCTTCCAATCATTAATATTCTCAAGCATACGGCGAACACCATCAGAAAATGGAATTTGAGCTTTCCATCCAAGCAGTCTTTCTATTTTAGTGACATCTGCAAAAGTACAGTCAGGCTCACCCGGACGCTTGGGGATGTATTCGATATCCCCACCTAGCAACTCAACTAGTCGATTGACGCTAAAGTGATTACCGCTTCCCACATTCATAGCCTCACCCGTAACATTCGATTCAGCCGCTCGCAAAAATGCCTCAGCGACATCGGCAACATAGGTGAAATCTCTTGTTTGAGTACCATCTCCAACCACAGTGAATGGTTGATTTTTTAATTTTTGTGCCAGAAACACCCCGAAAACTGCACCATAGGTTCCGGTTGTACGCGAGCGAGTCCCGAAGACGTTAAATAAGCGCAAAGAAACGGCAGGCAATTTATAAACACTTGCCCAATGAAGCAGTAACTCTTCGCCCATATACTTTGTCAGTGCATAAGGGTACTGCGGACAAATTGGCGTCGTCTCCGGAGTTGGATAGACCCCAGGAATCCCATAACTTGACGAAGATGCTGCATAGAGAACTCGTTTTGCGCCGCAACGGCGCGCGCATTCTAGTACATTAAAGGTGCCAGTAACATTGGTACTGTAATACTGGGCGGGCATTTCGATGGAAGGAACTATATCCGCCAAGCCAGCGAAGTGAAAAACCCAATCAATCCCCCCAAATAGAGGCTCCAATGAGGTAGCATCTCGGATGTCAACTTGCGCAAATTTGAATCTTGGGTTCTCAGAGACCGATAGAAGATTTTTCAATCTTCCAGATATCAAGGTATCCACAATAAGCACATCGTGACCTTTTTCAATCAGTAATTCGGCTAAATGACTTCCTATAAAGCCCGCACCACCAGTGATTAATGTTTTAATTTTCCCGCACCGTCAGTGATTAATATTTTATATTCTTTACTCAAATAAAATTTACGTGCTGAACCGAATCTTCACTTATCTGATAAAGATAACGGTTTACTTCATCCATACGACAATTTTTTCGACATTCTTTTATGTCTAATTCGCTTTTGATATAGTGAAAGTTTGTTTTGCGTCGCTCACCTTCCCATATATCCTTGAATGATTGCTCATTTAAGTTACCATACTCGAAACGCTTGTCGAGCAAGTAAGCGCTGCATCCATAGAGCGCACCATCTGCCATGACATAGGCCCAAAAGAATGGCGTCGCACCACATTTTTTGTAACGCAGACTCTCATCTTCTATATGCTTCTTCATGGTATTTTCTCGAAATACCACCTGAAAAGTCTCTGTGTTTAACTTCCGCAGGGCTGGAGCCATCTCTATATAATCACTGTAATCAATCTTCTCATAAATTTTGGTCTCACTGGACTTGTGCTGAGAATACGGCTTTATTACTAGATAATCCAACCCGATGTCACGACACAACAAGGCCAAAGTTTCCATCTCATGAGAATTCTCTGGCAGGAGTAGAGTTTGTACTCCAATAACACATTTCAACCCATGCTTTTTTTTATACGCAACCGCATGCCTCAAATTTTCTATGACTTTGGGAAAATCCTTTTCCTTAGTTTGGTGTATCTTTGCATGGGTCTCTGCTGTACCAGCATTCAGTGAAACCTTTATCCATGAAGTCAAAGGCAAAGATCGCTCGACAAACGCTTCATTTAGAACCGTGGCATTTGTAGTGAATGACACGTCGATACCGGCATCTTTTGTAAGCTTAACTATCTCATTTATTTTTTTGTGCAGAAGTGGCTCACCCTCGCCAGCATACATAATGCTCTTTACTCCAAGCTTACCCATTTCAGCCAATCTAATTGAAAGCATGTCAACATCTAGCATTTGACTCTTATAACCTATGTAATCCACAGCACAGAAAGTGCAACGATGATTGCATGCTCCAACCGGTGACACTTCCATGTATATAGGGTATACGCTCTTGGCTTTTTCCCAGTCGTCTTTTGACTCAAGATATTGAGATACCCGCTTAGGGTGGAAAATTAGTTTGTGACTATCAATGCGAAAAGTGTCGTCTACCATTA
>JABJCF010000613.1 GCA_018665625.1 Nitrospina sp.
AAAGCAAATTATATTAGAATGTCACCATCTAAGGTTATGAGAGTGGCCAATTTAGTACGTGGAAAAAAATTGAATGATAGCAAACAGGTTTTGAGAATTCTCCCTCACAAAGGGGCAAAGCTATTGTTTGACTTGCTAAACTCAGCGGAAGCTAACGCTAAAAATAATCTTGATTTAAATCCTGAGCGGCTGGTTATTTCAAAATTATTAGTTAATGAGGGACCCAGATTGAAGAGGTCTCAAGCACGGGCTCGAGGAAGAGTGTTTGCAATAATAAAAAGAACATGTCATTTGGTGGTTGAATTGGAAGAAAGGAAGTAGTTAGGCATATGGGACAAAAAGCACATCCTAATGTAATGAGGATTGGTATCGTAAAGGATTGGGAATCTACATGGTTCGCTGACCAATCTAACTACTCCACATTAATTTTAGAAGATATTAAAATAAAGAGTTTTATCGAAAAAGAGCTAAAACGGGCTGGCGTTGTTAAAGTTGAAGTTCATAGGAAGAGCCAACACACCGAAATTAAAATACACGTGGCGAGACCTGGTGTTGTTTTTGGAAAAGGTGGTAAGGATATTAAGTTCTTAGCAGAAGAAGTTAATAAGTTAATCAACCGGAAAGCTCAGATTACAATAATCGAGGACAAAGATTCTGAAATTAGTTCAAAAATGATTAGAGAGTGGGTAGCTATGCAGCTTGAAAAAAGAAACCCATTTCGACGAGTTATGAAGATGACCGTTCAAAAAGCTATGAAATCAGGCGCTCAAGGTGTAAAGATTGCTTGTGCTGGACGATTGGGAGGCGCTGAAATCGCTAGAACAGAATGGTATAGAGAAGGGCGTGTACCATTACACACGCTTAGAGCGGATATAGATTATGACTATGGAGAGGCTAATACCACCTTTGGAAAAATAGGAATAAAAGTCTGGATATATAAAGGGGACATTATTAAGAAAAGTAATGTAAAACCAGTACGTAAACAAGCGGATAGTTAAAGAGGAATATTTCAATGTTAATGCCAAAAAAGACTAAATACAGAAAGTTACAAAGAGGACGAAATCGTGGTGTTGCTAGAAGCGGAACTGAAGTTTCTTTTGGTGATTACGGTTTGAAAGTCATTGAAAATGGGTTGATTACCGATAGACAAATCGAAGCAGCTAGACGAGCTATGACTCGACATATTAAACGTGGCGGTAAAATTTGGATACGGATTTTTCCAGATAAGAGTATTACTAGATTGCCAGCGGAAACACGTATGGGTAAAGGTAAGGGAAACCCGGAATTTTGGGCGGCAGAGGTTAAACGTGGTAAAATGGTTTTCGAAATTAGTGGTGTTGAGGAAGAAGTTGCGAAGCGTGCACTAGCGTTGGCTAGTTATAAATTGCCACTTAAAACAAAGTTTCTTAAAAGAGAATATTAAATTAGGATAATTATATGAGCGAAAATACAATGCAAAAATTAGAAAAAAAGGTATTTGAGATGACTAAGTCTTTATTTGAGTTGAGAATGAAACTTGTTAGCAATGACTTGAAGGATACATCTAAAATATCAAAAACAAAGCGTGAGATTGCAAGACTGAAAACTCAGCTTGGAAATACAAGGAAACAAAATGTCTAAAACAAATACGTCTGATGTTAAAGAATTAAACTTTAAAATTATTAAAGGAACTGTGAAAAAGCTGAGTGACAGTCGTACTGTTCAAGTTCTAGTTGAGGGAATGAAAATTAATTCTAAATACAACAAAAGTTATAAGACCTCTAAGTGCTACCCGTCTGATATTAAAGAGGGGTTTAAAATTGCCATTGGAGATTCCGTTTTAATTCAAGAATGCAAGCCAATTAGTAAAACAAAAAAGTGGTTTGTAAAAGAAGTTATATCATAGGAGTAATGGAATATGGTTCAAGTTGAGTCAAGATTAAAGGTGGCCGATAACTCAGGCGCAAAAGAAGTATTGGTAATCCGGGTCTTAGGTGGTTCTCATCGGAAATATGCCAGAGTTGGAGATAGGGTGGTATGTGTTGTAAAAAAGGCAATACCTAATGGGACGGTTAAAAAGAGTGAGGTTGTAAAAGGTGTAGTGGTTCGGACTAAAGGGAAGATTAATCGAGAAGATGGAACTGTTGTACGTTTCGATGAAAACGCTATAGTACTTATAAATCCCGATGGGAATCCAGTTGCGACTAGAATATTTGGACCGGTTCCTCGTGAATTGAGAGACAAAGGTTATTCTAAAATTGTTTCCTTGGCACCAGAGGTTTTATAGGAGTTATATATATGAACAAGATTAAAAAAGGCGATGAAGTAGTTATCACCGTTGGTAAAGATAAGGGAAAAAAGGGTGTCGTTAAGGCCGTCATGCCTAAGGCAGGAAAGTTGACTGTTGAAAAGTTGAACATTATTACTAAACACGTGAAAGGAAATGAGCAGAATAAAGGTAGCATTGAGAAGCTGGAAGGCCAGATTGATGCATCTAATGTCAAGCTGATTTCTCCTGAGTCTAAAAAAGGAGAAAAGGTCGGGTTCCTAAGAAAAGATGACAAGAAAATGCGCAAGTTAAAAAAGTCGTCTTACGTTCTAGGCTAAGGTGGAAATATTATGAGTGGAATTAAACAATGATATAAAGAAAAAGTTACAAAAAGACTCCAAGAAAAGTTTGGATACGCCAATGTACATCAGATCCCTAAGATAATGAAAGTTGTCATTAGTAGGGGGGCCGGTGAATCAATTTCAAACAGCAAGGCAATAGATAGTGCTGTAATTGACGTCAGGTCTATTAGTGGGCAGAAGCCTCTTTTGACTAAGGCTAAAAAGTCTATTTCCAACTTCAAACTGAGAGAAGGTCAGATTATTGGAAGTATGGTCACTCTTAGAAACCAGAAGATGTACGAATTTGTGGAAAAGTTGGTTCGGATTTCTCTTCCTAAAATTCGAGATTTTCGTGGAATTCCACGAAAATCCTTTGACGGACGAGGTAATTATAATCTTGGTATAAAAGATTGTACTATTTTTCCCGAAATTGATTTAGATAAAGTTGACAAAATACGGGGTTTTAATATAGCCGTAATAACGTCTGCGAATACTAATGAGGAAGCTTTCGAGTTGTTAAAGGAAGTTGGCTTTCCTTTTAGGATGAATTAGGGATAGGTGGAGAAATAATGGCAAAAACGAGTATGGTTTTAAAGAATTTGAAAAAAGTTGACACGACTCAGCATCGGAATAGGTGCAACATTTGTGGTAGACCAAGAGGGTTTATGAGATCTTTTGGTTTGTGTAGACTTTGTTTTAGAAAAATGGCAGGTAGTGGTAAATTACCTGGTGTAAAAAAGGCATCTTGGTAGGAGTATAAATATGAAAATTACAGACCCAATTGCTGATTTGTTTTGTAGAATCAAAAACGCAATTAACGTTAAGTCCCCTGATCTTGTAGTTCCCTTTTCAAAAATAAAATTGGGAATTTGTAAAATATTAAAGGATGAAGGTTTTATTAAGTCCTATGACGTAGTTAGTATAGACTTAAATAAGCAGTCAATAAAAATTGTTTTAAAGTATGCACCAAGCGGATCCTCTTTGATTAAAGAGATGAAACGGGTAAGCAAGTGTAGTAAACGAGTTTATTGCAAAAAGGCGAGTATTCCAAAGGTGCTTGGTGGTTTTGGGATAAGTATTTTGTCCACTACAAAAGGGATTCTTGATGGTAAGACAGCTAGAATAAATAACCTTGGTGGCGAGCTACTTGGGTTAGTTTATTGAGGAGTACAACATGTCAAGAATAGGAAAAAAGCCGGTCTTTTTAAAAGATGGGGCTAAAGTAGAGTTTAACAACGGGATTGTAAAAGTTAGTGGACCTAAAGGCACTCTGGCTAGAGAAATTGCCCCAGAAATTTCATTATCCATAACTGATACTGTTGTAAAAGTTGAGCGTTCATCTGAAGACAAAAAAATTCGAGCGAAACATGGTTTGTATCGGTCGTTGATTAAGAATATGGTAGAAGGTGTAACCGTTGGGTTTTTGAAGGATTTAGAATTAGTTGGAGTTGGGTATCGAGTTAAAAAAGAAGGTAATGGTCTTAATTTTAGTCTAGGCTATTCTCATCCGGTTGTTTATGCTTGTCCAGAGGGTATCGATTTTACCTTGGAAGGCCAAACTAAGATAAAAATTAGTGGAATTGACAAGGAATTAGTGGGCAGTGTTGCTGCCAACTTAGTAAAACTTAGAAAGCCCGACGCGTATAAAGGGAAAGGTGTAAGGTTTGTTGGCGTTCCGCTTAAATTAAAAGCGGGAAAAAGTGTCAAAAAATAGGTGGAGATAAAATGGCAATTAACAAGTATGTAAGAAAACGTAAGATCTTAAAAGGGCAAGACAGATTGAGGCTAGTAGTTTCACGAAGTCATAACGCCATTGTTGCTCAAATCATTGACGATGCTAAGGGAGTCACCTTAGTTTCTTCTACTTCAATAAAATCGAAAAATGGTGGGAACGTTGAGGCTGCATTTACAGCCGGCGTTGAATTGGGCGAAAAGGCAAAAGAATCTGATATTAAGATTGTTTGGTTTGATAGGAATAATTATTTGTATACGGGGCGCGTTAAGGCTTTAGCTGACGGTGCTAGAAAATCAGGTTTAAAATTTTAAAGGAGTTATGTAACGATGCTAAAGAATAATTCGTCTGGAAAAGGCAGAGATTCAACATTTGGAAAAGGCAAAGATTCAACGTTTGTTGAACAAGCATTTAAAATTAGTCGGGTTAACAAAGTCACCACTGGGGGTAAACGGTTAGCATTTAGAGCATTCGTTATCGTGGGCGACAAAAACGGTAGAGTTGGTATTGGAGTAGGCAAGTCCAAGGAGGTTCCGGTTGCTATTAAAAAAGGGATCGATCGGGCAAAAAAAAGTTTGCTTATTGTTAATATTGTCAACGGGACGTTACCACATGAAGTTTTGGGTGAATTCGGAGCAGCAAAAGTTCTGTTGAAGCCTGCTAAACCTGGTACAGGAGTAATCGCTGGTGGAAGTGTACGAATATTGTTGGAGTCTGCAGGGTTTAAAGATGTAGTTGCTAAGTGTCTTGGTGGGTCAAATACTATTAATAACGCAAAAGCCGCTATTGAAGGGTTAAAGACTTTGAGAGATTACAATGAACAAGTTAAATTAAGAGGTAAACGGTTTTCTGTTACGATTAAAGAGTCCAAAAAGGAAACTGTGAAAAATGGATAAAATAGAGTTAAAACCCCAAAAAGGGTCTGTTAAAAACCGGACTAGAAAAGGCCGAGGTAACTCATCTGGTCATGGCGGGGAATGTGGTCGAGGGCACAAGGGCCAAAGAAGTAGATCTGGATTTTCGCAGATGTCGGGGTTTGAGGGTGGACAAATGCCACTTTATCGAAGGATTCCAAAGAAAAATGGTTTTTTTAATTTTAATCGAAAAGAAGTCGTCGCGTTTAATTTAGAATATATTAGTGAAATATGTAAAACAAGTGGAGTTAGTGAAATTGACCTGAGGGATTTTCTTAGCAAGACACAGAAGTCTACGGGCGCTTTGGTGAAAGTTTTGGGAAATGGTGAATTATCAGGTGGGTTAAGCATTATTGCAGACAGATTTTCTAAAACTGCAATCAGTAAAATAGCAAGTTCGAAGGGCAAAGCAGAAGTAATTAAATAGGATGAGTAATCTACTTAGTATATTTAGACTCAAGGAACTTAGGGTAAAGATTCTGTTCACGCTGTTTATTGTTATAGTGTATCGACTAGGAAGTCATATACCAATTCCTGGAGTTGATTTAGACGCTGTAAAAGCCTTGTTTCAACAAGGAGGGTTATTGGGGTTTTTTAATCTTTTCTCAGGGGGGGGGATGAGCAGATTTTCTGTTTTTTCTTTGGGAATTTTACCGTTTATTAATGCATCAATAATTATGCAACTTTTAACGATTATGTATCCAAAGTTGAAAGAAATCGCAGAAGAAGGTGAGTCCGGACGGAAACAATTGGGACAGTATACACGGTATCTTGCAATTTGTTTGAGCTTTGTCCAGGCAACAGTTATGAGTATTGGCTTCAAGGCTTTTTTAGTGCAAGATGCCCATTTTGGCTTGTTTTTATTTTATTCAATCACAGCGTTAGTGGCAGGGG
>JABJCF010000466.1 GCA_018665625.1 Nitrospina sp.
TAGCGGCTGTCCTGACTATTTTCACGGTTGTCCCCCATCATAAATAAATGGTCATCGGGAACCAGCACCGGACCAAAATCATCGCGTGGTACGAGGGGGCTGTCAGAGGGTGACTCAGTATGCCGTGCGTGCAGGTCTTCGTAAGGTTTTCCATTGATGAAAACTTTTTGGTGGCGGACTTCCAATAAATCTCCAGGAACCCCAATCACTCTTTTTATGAAATCGCGTTTTTCATCCTTCGGGTATTTGAAGACAATGATATCGCCACGTTCGGGTTGTTTGGGGAAAAAGATAATATCGTCGAATAATTTTATATTTAAAAAAGGTATTTCGTTGGGGATATGCGTTCCATACGCAAATTTGGAGACAAGAATATGGTCGCCGATCAGAAGAGTCTCCTTCATAGAGCCGGATGGAATTTTAAAAGCCTGAACTGCAAACGTTCTAATGAACAAGGCAAGAAGCAGGGCAATGAAAATAGCTTCGGCATATTCCCGGGCGACACTTTTTCTTTTCACCGCGCCGGTATTTTCTTCAGGGTTATTTGTCATCCGTTCTCAGCACAGCTAGAAAAGCTTCTTGAGGGATTTCCACACTTCCAATCTGCTTCATTTTTTTCTTTCCTTCTTTTTGTTTCTCGAGCAATTTGCGTTTGCGGGTGATGTCACCCCCGTAACATTTTGCCAGTACATTTTTTCTGAGTGCCTTAACGGTCTCACGCGCAATGACCTTGCTGCCAATCGCCGCTTGAATGGCTACTTCAAACATTTGCCGAGGAATTTGCTGTTTTAGTTTTTTAGCTAGATCCCGGCCTTGATAATACACTTTATCTTTATGGGCTATTAGAGACAATGCATCCACCAACTCCCCATTCAGGAGAACGTCCAACTTTACCAGACTGGATGTCCTGAAATCTATAAATTCGTAATCAAATGAAGCGTAACCTTTGGTGGAAGATTTTAGTCTGTCATAAAAGTCCAGTACGATTTCGTTAAAGGGCAACTCATATTCCAACAGGACCGTTTCTGGATTCAGGTATTCCATTTTTTTCTGGATACCGCGCCGATCTCTAACCAGCCCCATGACCACACCAATATATTCGTCTGGCACTATGATGGTCCCCATAACATAAGGTTCTTCGAGGTGATCGATATTTTTTTGTTCTTTAAGCTTAGTGGGGTTGTCGATCATTACCGTTTTCCCATCGGTGGTGATGACCTTATAAATAACCGTGGGCGCAGTAGTGAGAAGATCGACTTTGTATTCCCGCTCAATGCGTTCGCGTATGATTTCCATATGCAACAGGCCAAGAAAACCACAACGAAAACCAAATCCCAATGCGGTGGATGTTTCTGCTTCATAAGAAAAGGAAGCATCGTTCAGCGTCAACTTTTTTAGTGAGTCACGTAAATCTTCATAGTCGTCACCGCTGATAGGGTAGAGCCCACTGAACACCATAGGCTTTACCTCTTTATATCCTGGTAAAGGGTTTTGGGCAGGAGACTTGGCATGGGTGATTGTGTCGCCTACTTTAGTTTGGTCCAGTTCTTTGATACCGGCAACCAGGTAGCCAACTTCTCCGGCCTGCAAGGTGGACTTGGGTTCCTGTTTGGGAGTATAGGTTCCCAGCTCTTCCACTATAAATTTGTTGCCAGTGGCCATCATGGTTATTTCATCATTCACTGTGAGCTTTCCATGTTGAACTTTAACTAGAACAATGACGCCGCGAAAGGCGTCGTACCAGGCATCGAATAATAAAGCTTGCAGAGTGTTGGATTCTTCGCCATCAGGTGAGGGGATTAGTTTTATCACTGATTCCATCAGTTCATCAATCCCTATCCCTTCTTTGGCACTAACCAGTACTGCATTGTCAGATTCAATTTGAAGTACGTCCTCCAGTTGTTCTTTGATGAAATCCGGGTTCGCGCTGGGGAGGTCAATTTTGTTGATGACAGGAATTACTGCAAGGTCATGTTGCATAGCCAGGTTTAAATTGGCAATCGTTTGCGCCTGAATTCCTTGTGTCGCGTCAATGACCAGCAATACTCCTTCACATGCGGCAAGGCTGCGTGATACTTCATAGGTGAAGTCGACATGCCCTGGCGTATCGATCATATTGAATGTGAAGTTACCTTCCTCTTTGGAGGAGTAATTTAAGCAAACCGTTTGCGCTTTAATGGTAATGCCGCGTTCACGTTCAAGTTCCATATTGTCCAAGACCTGGTCTTTCATTTCCCGCTTGGAAAGTGCAGAGGTGGCAAGAATAAGCTTGTCTGCCAGAGTGGACTTGCCATGATCGATATGGGCAATGATTGAAAAATTTCTTAATTTATTTTGATCCATAGTTTTTTTTTATATTTCTTAAACAAAATTACCGGTTTCAACTACCGGCAAAACGGGAAACGAGCTGTGCCAATCCTGGAAATCTTAAAGCAACCGATACGGCTCATTAGTGCGAAGTACGTGCCACTTTGCGGGAGGGAGAAATTGCCTCGCTATATTTTTCAATGCGGGTAAGGGGGGCCGTCCTTAAATATTTCTGCCATTCATCAAACTGGATCTTCATTGCCTCATAATCTTTTGCGTTGTCGATATCCAACGCAGCTCCGGGGTAGGGCACTTCAAGGGCCGAAAACCGGGTCTTCATTATATTGGATATTGATTCTTCTAATTCTTTTTTGGGATTCAGCTTTCTAAAATAATCTACCACGAACTCCAAACCCAATCCGCCAAAAAATAAACATAGCTGCAAACCGAGATAATTTTTATAGTGCTTGGCCTTATCTTTTCCAAATACAGATAATCCAAACAATACCAGATTCTTGAAGTTTCTCTGATAGCGATATTGGTACATCTTTTGAATGTATTCCCTGTTTTCTATGCGCAGAGGTTTCACCAGATGCAAGTTGTTGATGCGAAAACTGTCTTCCTTGATATGTAAATAGGCCATTTTGATTCCGGCCTTGTTTTCCTGGGGATAGAAATGACGTAATTTTTCCCGCGACACCAGCCCAAGCACATGGTCGTAATTATCCATATCCGCATTGGCAATAAAATATTCAACCTCATGCGGAGTTATCAATGGAGCATCGCAAGGTACAATCAAAACGGCTTTGTCGCGGTGTGCAGCGGTGTCGGTATCCTCCGGTTTAACCTGCTGAGACTGCAGAAAGGTTTGCCAGACATTTTCATACAAGTTGGCCTTTTGCTCGACGACATGAATGCGTTTTGGATATTCACGGTCGATTCTGCTCGAATGCAGAACCTGATCTAATTGGTCTTTCAAACCAACAATATAGATATCCCCAATCGATTCCACTTGCTGCAGGGTTTCTATCACATAAAGAATGACGCACTTTCCTTGCAGCGTCAAAAACGCTTTATTCTGGTGATAGACCTTATAGCTGGACTTCCCTTCGCCTGCTACCAGAATCACATCATATTTTTTATTGTTTTTTGCGGAACTCATAATGTCATTTTACCACTTCCATTTTTTAAGGGTACTTCTAAAAGTTGTCTCTGGCTGTGAGCGGTTCTTGTGAAAATGAGCCGCGAACTGCCGGGTGTGAAGGTATCGAATTTTTAGATCCCTCTAAATAATTATAATTTCTTGCGCGCTACCGGGAAATTGGTTATACAAATGATTCGCTTCTCTTAATAAAAATTCCCGGTGTTTTTGCTATGGCAGTCGATTCCGATTTAAAAACAACCCCTCTTCACTCTATGCACAAGGAACTTGGCGGAAAGTTGGTCCCTTTTGCTGGCTGGCATATGCCCATCCAATTCAAGGGCGTGATGCAAGAGCATCAATGTGTTCGAGATGGTGTAGGTATTTTTGATGTTAGCCATATGGGAGAAATTGAAATTACCGGTCCCGATGCAAAAAAACTGATTCAACATCTGGTTACTAATGATATTGAACCCATGCAAGACAATCAAGCACTGTATACCTTGATGTGTCTGGAAACGGGCGGTGTTGTGGATGATTTATTGGTCCATCGTTTTTCCGATGATCACTATTTTCTCTGTGTTAACGCCTCTAACTCGGATAAAGATTTTCAATGGATCCTTAAAAATGCCGATGATTTTAACGCTTCGGTAAAAAACACCAGTCAGGAAACCGCACAATTAGCGGTTCAAGGGAAACACTCTGAGGCCCTACTACAAAAATTATGCGACACCCCATTGAGTGAGATTGAATACTACCATTTTAGAAAAGGGAAAATCCACAATATTGAATGTATTTTGGCCCGCACCGGTTATACCGGAGAAGATGGATTCGAAGTGTATCTCCCCTCAAAAAATGCTGAGTCGGTTTACAAGGCTCTGATTGAAGAAGGAAAGCTATTTAATCTCGAACCCATTGGTCTGGGTGCACGGGATACATTAAGAATGGAAATGGGTTATGCCCTCTATGGCAATGAACTCAATGAGACTTGTAATCCGCTGGAAGCCGGTTTGGGGTGGGTCATTAAATTGCAAAAAGAGGGGTTCCTGGGACAAACAGCACTTAAAAAACAAAAGGATGCGGGTCTTTCTCGTAAGCTTGTTGGCGTTCGCCTGCTCGATCGCGGAGTGCCGCGTCCGCATTATCGGGTTTTAAGCGAAGGGTCACCCGTTGGGGAATTGACAAGTGGAACATTTTCTCCTTCCTTGAATACCGGGATCGGTTTATGTTATGTATCCACAGAATATGCAAAACCCGGAACAAAACTGGATGTGGAAATCAGGAAGTTGAACGTACCTGCCGAGGTCGTCAAACCCCCTTTCCTGCCAAGTCGTATAAAAAAAAATTAACTGTTAATATTCTGGAGGCATCATGGAGGTCCCTGAAAATCTACTCTACACACAAGAGCATGAATGGGTTCGTGTGGAGGGTCAAAAAGCTGTGGTCGGAATCACTCAATTCGCACAAGACCAACTGGGAGACATTGTTTTTGTCGAATTACCAGAAATGGATACTCTGATAGAACAGGAAAGCCCGTTTGGGGTTGTGGAATCTGTCAAAACTGTTTCTGATCTTTACGCCCCGGTCAGCGGTAAAGTTGTTGCCGTAAACAAAGATCTGGAAGCTCATCCTGAACAGGTAAACGATGAACCTTATGGCAATGGATGGATCATTGAAATCGAACTTACAGATGACAATGAACTTGGCAAATTAATGAGTCCTGAAGATTACATCGAGCAATGCAGCAAGGAACAAGGTTAGTCATCTTTAACAAACGTTTCCCTTAAAAATGCGGTATATCCCTCACACAGAACAAGACATCAAACAAATGCTCGCCGAGATCGGTGTTGAAAATGTAGATGAATTGTTCGATAGCATTCCAGAATCTTTGCGGTTAAAAAACAAGCTGCTGGAATTACCACCCAGTTTGCCGGAAACTGAGTTAACGGGTTACCTGAAACGATTGCAAAAAAGAAACACTACTTCTGAAAACGGGTCCGTTTTTCTAGGGGCGGGAGCCTACCATCATTTTTCCCCCATATTGATCGATCATTTGATTTCGCGTGGAGAATTTGCCACCAGTTACACCCCCTACCAACCCGAAGTGAGTCAGGGAACTTTGCAGGCTATTTATGAATTTCAAACCATGGTTTGTCTTCTGACCGGAATGGAAATCGCCAATGCCTCGATGTATGACGGTGCGTCGGCGCTGGCCGAAGCGGTGATAATGGCAAACCGGCTCAATCGACGGAGCGAGTTTCTGGTTTCACGCGCTATACACCCCGAATACCGCAGTGTGGTTGATACCTATACCCGGGGAAGCAAATTTGCTCTCAAAGAAATCCCATATACGGCAGCAGGTGGAACGGACTTGGAATTTGTCTTAAAAAACCTGACAGAAAACACATCCGCGGTTGTTCTTCAATCGCCAAACTTTTTTGGGACGGTTGAAGAATATGCATCGCTGGCAGAGACGCTCTCGAAAAATGGAACCTTGTTGATTGTGGCTGTAGCGGAAGCATTGTCTTTGGGTATTTTAAAACCACCGGGAGATCGCGGTGCAGATATCGTTGTAGGAGAAGGTCAATCATTCGGGTTGCCGGTCTCATTTGGCGGTCCCTATGTTGGGTTTTTCGCCACTCGCGAAAAGTATCTTCGCCAAATGCCAGGGCGGCTTGCCGGAGAAACTCAGGACCAAAATGGTAAGCGCGCCTATGTGCTTACCTTGTCTACCCGTGAGCAGCATATCCGCCGTGAGAGAGCCACCTCCAATATATGCACGAACCAGGGGCTTTGCGCATTGGCAGCAACGATTTTTCTATCAACTCTCGGCAAACAGGGGTTGCATGAAATGGCGACCCTCAACGTTAGAAAAGCACATTACCTGAAAAACCGCCTGGCACATATTTCCGGGTTTGAAATTAAATTTGGATCTCATTCCTTCAATGAGTTTGTTCTGGAATGCCCGCGACCCGTTGAAGAGGTTTTGCAGGCATTGAAACAAGATCACATCATAGGCGGGTATCCCCTGGAACAGCATTATCCAGAATTAAAGAATTGTCTTCTACTATGTGCTACTGAGTTAAATAGTCAGGAAGATATGGATCGACTGGCCGACAAGCTAGCAGAGATGTAATTGCGCCTACTTGCCAGATAAGCGTTCTGCAAGTTCTTCGGCGGGGTAGGTCAATATTTCCGCAAGGGTGGGGTGATAATGCGGAATGTTCATCAAATCATTTACGGTTCCACGGAAATGCATGAGGGTGATAATTTCATGAATCAACTCTCCCGCTTCTGGCCCAACAATATGGCCTCCTAATACTTCCCCCGAAACAGGATCACATAAAATTTTCACATGCCCGTGTGTTTCCCCGAGGCACATGGACTTTCCGTGATCGCTGAAAGGATGCGATGCCACGAGGTAATCGATATTTGCAGCCTTGCATTCTCTTTCGCTCAAACCAACACTGGCTACCGCGGGATCAGTAAAAACAACAGATGCTTTTAAACGGTTGTCGACCTCTTTGGCAGATTCTGGGTGAACGGTGTTGTACCCGGCGGCTTCCCCTTGCTGAATAGCAATGTGAACCACTTCGTGGATTCCATTGACATCGCCCACAGCAAAAATATGTTTCTGATTAGTGCGCATTTGGGGATCGACTTTTACGCGGCCTTTTTCAGTGGTAACTCCTGCTGCTTGCAGATTGAGTCCTTCAATATTGGGCTTGCGCCCTAATGCCTGAAGAATGGATTCTGCTTCAACGCGTTTTTCTTTTCCCTCGTGCTCAAAATAGATCACTGAGTGGTTATTTTCTCGCTCGGCCTTAATTATTTTTGTTCCGGTAAAGAGATTCATGCCTTCTTCGCGAAAACGATTTTCTACCGGGCGTGCCAGGTCTTCGTCTCCTTGCGATAAAATATGATTGCTCCTTTGTAGCAATGTTACTTGAGTTCCTATGCGTAGAAAAAATTGTGCCAGTTCAACAGCAACAGCACCTGCGCCTAAAACGATGATGGATTCAGGCGCTTTTCTCATTGTTAAAACATCGTCGCTGGTGACAAAACCCGTTTCTATTAATCCGGGTATCGGGTAATCAGCAATCACGGAACCTGTGGAAATTATAAATGACTTGGCCTTAAGGGTCTTTGTTCCTACCCTTACTTCATTCGGGGAAATAAATTCAGCTTTCTCTTCGATGAGAGTGAAGCGAGAGTCTTTCAATTGTTCGATGCGGTAATCAGCAAACTCTCCAATCAATTTATTTTTGCGATCGTTAATTGCTGCAAGATCAGCACCGGCTGTAACAGGGAGCAAACCGAATTCTTTTGCCCGATGCATTAAAGAGATAATGTCTGATGAACGGAGAATGGTTTTGGTTGGCATGCAGCCGCGCAAGATGCAAAGGCCACCCAGGGGGCCTGGGTCAACGATAGCCACACTCGCGCCTTGCGATTGGGCTGAAGATGCGGCGGCGTATCCTGCCGAGCCACCGCCTAAAATTGCAACATCAAATTCCAAAGGAAGTCTTTTGTTAAATTACTAGATTACTATTTCTAGATCCGAGGTGCCTACCCCTCAAGTGTTTGGCAATCTTCTGGTGTCAGGCCAAATTCATTTCCGCATTCCTGCAATAGGTCGCGGGCATTTTTTTCCATGAATTCCTCGCCGGTTTCCTTGAATATGTCTGCCGCTTTGGCAAGGTGATGAACCGTCTCTTTTCCGCGCTTGAGCCCATAATGAAGCATGGCAATATTACTGTGCGCTCGGCCAAAGTCTGGATTGAAACGAATGGCTTCTTTGTAATGTTTGAAGGCTTCTTCCATCTCGCCGATGAGATTGCTGACGACGGCCAAACTGTAATGAACCATCGGTGCTTCGGGTTTCAAACGAAGGGCTTCCCGGAAAGATTTTGAGGCTTCCAGATTCATACGAAGTTTTCCGTAACGAATGCCAATATTAAAATGCGCCAGAAAATGATCCGGGTCGAGTTCAATGGCTTTTTTATAAGATTCAAAAGTTCTGCGGTCATCTCCCAGCTTGCTAAAAGCCAGACCATCTTTAAAGTGTTCTTCCGCAGTTTTTTCTGATTGTTGTTCTGTTGACATAATATTCCTCTAATTCTCTTAATTAAAAGGGGGTTCACGACAAAATTGAAATTGGATAAGCATCTATGCTACCTTATTATCCCTCAACAATGCAACTTCTTGGCGGAGGGCCAAAAAGCGAGCCTCCGGGGGCCACAGGTCGTGTGTTTGGCTTGTGGATCAGGACCGTTGTTCTTAAGAGGGGATCTTTAATAATTCCCCCTATAAAGGGGATGCATGGGGCTTCTCCAATAACTAGAAAGTAATCATGGCAATAGAACCTGGTACAGATGAAGAACGGCTCATGTTGGGCCGGTGGATTAAAAGAGGACAAAAACTCATTGTGGGGACTTCGTCTTTAGGCGATTCCTATCTCGATCCCAATGTCAAAAGAGACGAAGAGATTCAAAAGTTGTCTGTAGACTACGTTGCCTTTGACCATCAGGTGGGCGAGGATTTACCTCACCTGAAGGGCAAGTTTCGCTGGGACCTCGAGAAATATTATCGTGACCGATACGGTCCTTATCTGCCACAGGACTGACCTATATGTCTAAAGTCAAAATTTTAGAACTGGACGAAGCACCGGAAGAAGGAACCGCAAAACAAATCCATCTCGACCACCCTTATACAGAGTGGAAGTATGTCCTCGCATTTTTTACTGTTGAGGGAAAGTTTTATTGTGTCGGAGATAAATGCAAAAGCTGTGAGGGAAGCCTGGCAAAAGGCGAGCTAAAAGGTATGTTTGCCTTTTGCAGTCGAGAAGAATGCGCCTGGAATATTAAAAAAGGCTACTGCAAATGGAATCACTCCGACACCACCCCCGTATATAAAGTCGCCACCAAAGACGACGGTTTCTATATAGAAATTTAACTCCCTCAGCTATTTGCCAGGTGTATAATTTCCTCTTAACAGGAGGTAAATTATGAGTCTGGATTTAACAGGAAAAGTTGTAACCGTCCGTCCCGAAGAAACCATTGCCACGAAACAGAACCTGCCCTATTACGTGGGCATTTCACAAGAGACCGCAGGCGCAAAAGGATTGTCCATGAACCTGGTGGTGATCCCGCCCGGGGCTTCGCCAAAAGCGCATTACCATAAAGATTTTGAAACTGCGATTTACCTTTTGAAAGGAAGAGTGGAAACCCGTTTCGGTGAAAATTTGAAAGAGTCAAAGATAAACGAAGAGGGAGACTTTATTTATATCCCGCCCGGAGTGCCGCACAAGCCGGTCAATCTGAGCGAAACCGAACCGGCGCTGGCTATTGTTTCCCGCAACGATCCTAATGAGCATGAAAATGTAGTTGCCTATGAAGAATGAAGACTGTCTTATTAATATGCCCAAATGGATTGTTTCGCTTTGCAGGTCCTGACCTATTGCGTCCAGGCTCAGCCTGGCTAGACCATGCCGATGGCGGGTTGTTGCATGTTGCGGCGTTGTTCTTCGGTCATTTCCAGTTGTGGAAGGTTGTTCGAACCGTATTTGTCTATGTAGAGGAAGATGTATTCGCGGACGCAGGTTCTTAAGTCCCATTTCGAATTGTGGTGTTGTTCAAACTCATCGAAGACGTCTAGAGCTTCTTGAATGGTGAGTCCATCCTTGGTCGTGAAGTAGTAGTCTAACGCCAGATCCCATTCCGGATTTTTATAATAGGTCAGTCCATATTTTTCCGGCTCGAATGCGATGGGACTGTATTTCCCCAATACAAATGTCATGAAGCCCAGGGAATGAATGTGTGCGCTGTTCTTTTCGACAAAGGCCTTACTGTCGTCTGCCTCTTCACTGGTTTCACCGGGA
>JABJCF010000467.1 GCA_018665625.1 Nitrospina sp.
GAAGGGGCTGAGCATGTGGCTGTTGTGGATAATTTTTTCTTAGGCAAGGAAAGTAATCTTTCCCAAGCACAAGAAAACTATAAAGATAAGATAAAGATTTATCGTGAAGACGCTGCTGAGTTTTCTTCCATGGATGCCGTTTGCAATGCAGAAAAGCCAGATGTTGTATTCAACCTGGCCACGAAAGCCCTTTTATATTCCTTTTTCAATCCCCCCGGTGCTTACCGGGTAAACGTTGACATAGCTGAAAACTTTGGCGAGTTACTTAGAAAAAAAGTTTTTGGGAAACTAGTCCATATTTCCACATCCGAGGTATATGGAACGGCACGGCAAAATTCCATGGCCGAAGATCATCCCTTACTGGCCGAAACTTCTTATGCTGCAGGCAAAGCAGCAGCAGACTTACTTTTGACCTCTTACGTTAATATGTTTGACCTGGACATTACCATTGTTCGGCCGTTTAATAATTACGGACCTCGTCAAAATGAAGGTGCTCTGGCGGCAGTGATCCCCGAGACCATTAAAAGAATTCGTTCTGGCCAAGAACCTTTTATTGAAGGAGATGGTCAACAGACAAGAGACTTTATATATGTAGGAGATACGGTTAAACATTTATTGCATCTATCAAGCTTACCTGAAGCCAGAGGAAAAACATTCAACTTGGGTAGCGGGAAAGAGACTGCCATCAAGTCAATCATTGAATCTCTAAGTAAAACCATGACTTATTCTGGAAAAATAAAAATGCTACCTGAAAGACCCGCTGATGTTCGACGCCACTGTGCAAATATAGATTTTGCAAAAAAATTACTTGGCGAAATATCCTTAACCTCTCTTGAAGATGGACTTAACCAAACAGTGAATTGGTATCTATCTTAAATAGCCAATGATTCCCCTTATTCGTCCAGACATTCGTTTTGAAGAAGTGGAGGCAGATATTTCTGCTATTCTTAAATCAGGAATGCTGACGCAAGGAGCTTACGTCAAAGAATTTGAGAGAATGGTAGCGGATTATGTAGGAACGAAGTACGCGTTTTCGACAACCTCAGCTACAACAGCATTGCACTTGGTTCTTTCTGCCTTAGAAATTGGCCCAGACGATGAGGTTCTGGTATCTGACTTTACGTTCCCAGCTAGCGGAAATGCTATTGTTCAAACAGGTGCAACACCGGTTCTGGTTGACTGCATTCCTAATCGGTTTGATTTAGATATTGAGGACGTCAAAAAAAAGTTGTCTCCAAAAACTCGCGCTATCCTACCCATTTCCCCTTTTGGCCAACCAGCAGATATGCCCGCGATGGTCGAATTTGCCGAACAAAACAATCTTTTTGTAATTGAAGATGCCGCATGCGCCCTAGGAGCAGAGATTAATGGCTGTCGTAGCGGTGCCTGGAAGGGTGCCGGTTGCTTCAGTTTTCATCCTCGCAAAGTGATTACAACGGGTGAAGGGGGGATGATTACTACCGACGATGAAGACTTGGCCCAAAAAATTTCAGTTTTACAAAACCATGGCGGTATCATCTCAGGGGATGGCATAACCTTCGAAATCAGCGGATTCAAATACCGCATGAGCGAAATTCAAGCGGCTTTGGGAATCGCTCAAATGAAACGTTTGGATGAAATTCTTTCTGACCGCAGGTGCACGGCGAAAATTTATTTTGAACGGTTAGCCGAATTCGACAGCATTAGCGTTCCTCTTAGTGCTTCGGCAGAGCAATGCACATTCCAATCTTTTGTCATTCTATTGGAGGAAGGAACAGACCGTAGCGCGGTGATTCGTTATATGAAAGAACAGGGCATTGAAACCACTTTAGGTACATATTCCATGCACGGACATCAAGCATTTTCCCGTTTTGGCTACGAACCGGGGAGCCTCCCAAATTCATGGTTCAATCAAAAATATTCGCTCACTTTGCCTTTGTTGCCAAAGATGAAGGCAAAAACAATTGACCAAATTGTTTTTGCCTTAAAAAACGCATTGAAAAAAAATAAAATAGACACTAGATTGTAATAATTAAGTGCCCATTGGTTGCTTAACAATTCCTATTTGGCCAAAGAAGTATTCCAATCAATTCGCAAACAAAGACGATCAGATGAGTAGAATATAAAACCTGCCGAGCTAATATCCTCAAACAGGCTCTTAGAGATAAAAATTGCAACTTGAAACAATTTTGAAGCGGATCTTTAAAATATGGAAATAGAGTTTTATTTTATTGC
>JABJCF010000468.1 GCA_018665625.1 Nitrospina sp.
CAGTCAGGTTCATGGAAACCTCTGGTTTAATGGAGAACGAAACAGGGTTAATAAGTATCCGAGCTCAAATGAGTTTTCCATCTGAAGACTTAATTTCCATCGATCATTTAGTTAGTAGCACTACAGCTATAGAAGGATATGACTACAGGGTTCGTGGGAAAATGACGTTTAAGTCTGGTTCCAAAGTTGCAAATCTCATTATCGAAACCTTAAGTCCATTAACTTTTCTCACTGCACATCATGACATTGAAGTTAAATTACTCCCTAATCCAAAAGTGAATTTGGTTGAGGATACATTTAAACTTACCGTAACCCATAATGGCCTGCTGCAAACCTTTACGTTCATAGCTGGTATTGGTTCCCTCCTCGGAGTCTTGATTTGGTCTATCTACCTACTAATGAGAAAAAAAATAACTCCAATTCCACTAGACGAAAACACAACAGCCGATGTCGTCGTTACCGATGAAGCTGTAACCAACCCCAAACAGGATGCACTTGGAACCCGCCGGCTGGCGAAACAATTGAGTTTATTTTTAAGAAATCGCAACACCAAAGCACCCATCACTCTCGCCATTACCGGTCAATGGGGTTCGGGAAAATCGTCTGTCATGGGCATGCTCAAACAATACCTGTCTGATGCCCGTTACAATCCAGTCTGGTTCAACGCATGGCACCATCATAGCGAAGAACATTTGTTCGGCGCTTTATTGGAGCGAATTAGACAGCAAGCCATTCCGGCTTTTTGGACAGCCAGTGGCATTATATTCAGGACGCGACTTCTCATAAAACGTATCTGGGATAATCCTGTTCTTCCCGTCCTCTTCGCTATCGTGGTTGTCATTTGGTCCGTTTCAGATTTATCTTTAACCAAGTCGGAACCTCAATGGAAAGAATTTACAAATCACCTGCTTGCAAAAGATTGGCAGGCCCTCCTCTCACAGGAGTTCGATCTCATTGGATTCACCAGTGCCTCTTTCCTCGTAATTATCGGTTTCCTCTCTTCCATGGCTAAAGGAGTGACGCCTTTCGGATTACAACCTGCAAAATTTATCCGAGGAGTGAGCCGGTCTTTTGAAGTTATTAAAGTCAAAACCGATCCCGCTGCGATACAAGGTTAAAAGAACGCTGGAAGATATCACCTGGGCCTTGAAAAACCATCCTATGGTTATATTTATTGATGATCTGGACCGCTGCCCCTCTGAACAGGTTTTGAAAGTTCTGGAATTCGTCAATTTCCTCAGTTCAGACAATTTGAAAAGCTATATTGTCCTCGGAATGGATTTGGACAAGGTATTACCGAGCATTAGTGGAGAGTTCAGCAGTATTGTTGAAGAATCCTTGAAAGAGGAAGATGAAAAAGAGGATGAAGAGGTACGAAGAAAACGCCTCAAAGAAGAGCGGCAAAAATATGCACAAAACTATCTTGAAAAACTGGTCAATATCGAAGTCAATGTACCCAAAGCCAACCCGGAAGAGCTGGCAGACTTGGCCGAACAAAACACGAGCGCAAATAAAGACGAGACAACCCGTCAGGATAAATGGGACTGGGCTATCAATTTTTTCGACAGGAAATTGTTCCCGTTAATCCTCACTGGGCTCTTTGCGTTCTCGACCTATATAGCAGCCAGCTATTATTCAGCCTTAAACAGTAAAGAATTCACAGAAACCCGGAAACAACAAAAAAAAACAGAAAAAGCACTTAAGCAAACAAAAATTGAAATCAAAAATTCTCGAACTATTTTAGATAAACTTGGTAATACATTTGATGAAACTGACAAAAATATTGAGGAGCTTAAAAATGTTCAAAAACTATTAAAGGAGCAGAGTTTATTAGAGAAAAATTTGGAAAGCCAAATTTTCTTTACAGAAAATAACATTTATATAAAGAAAAAAGACGTTGATGTTTTGTTGTCCAACTGGGCGGTACCGATGTTATATTTATTAATATTTATTTTTGCGAGTTTTGCTCTGTTCATTCTTTTTTCACGAAAAAAAGAAATTGATGATGATCCAATTTTCATAAAGGCGTTGAAAATATGGAGTCCTGTCATCACTTATTATGAAAATACTCCCAGACATTTCAAACGATCTGTCAATCAATTACGCCTGATGGCCATGCGTGGCGAGCTAAAAGGAGAGGCGTCAGATATACGCAATCTGGTAGTTTTAAAAGCATTGAAAGAGCTTGGAATTGGAACCGAATTAAAAAATACTAATCCAATCTTGACCATTGGTAACGTAAGTTTTATTGAGGGTCTTGCTAATTCAAGCCACGAGGAGCCTATGGTACAGAACCCATTTGGTGACTCCTTTATTCCCCTACAGTCAGATCATGCCAAAAGAGCGCTTTCCAATGCCCTTGCAAAACATCATCAGGAATTTAATGGAACATGGCCAGGAGAAAAGGATATTGATGCCTTTGAAAAATTAACCCGGGGGATTGTTCTTAGATAGTTATAAAACCGAGATCCCTTTTCACGCTGTTTTCAGGTTTTGTCGCTTATTCCAACCACACTTTCATATCGCGTTCTTCATCTTTAAGAGTAAAAAGTATTTGCGGGATAAATCCTGATTTCTGCGCTTTTTCCTGGATGGCCTTCAAATCTATATTCTGTTTATCGATCGACTCTTTCACCGATTCATCCATCACTCCTTCCAGATCATCAGCACAACGTGCGGGCATGGTCAAACTAACTTTATTGCCATTGGATTTTACGACATGCACTTTTAAGTAGTTGGCCATTTCATTAAAGGAGTGTATCGGATTCGCAGATTTCACTTCGGGCAACTTCAGCGCGCGCGCTTCGGGATAAATATCTGAAAGATGTTTATCCAACAAAAACTGCCAGGGCAAATCAACATCGAGACGATTTAACATGGTTGTCAATCCATGCAACGTACGCATTAAAAAAATCAATTGTGGAGGTGCGGCAGAGCGAAACCACCATTTTAATTCGCCAACAATCTGATCAAAACGCTCACTCATTCTCCAATCTTTAACGTTACAAGGAGCCTCAATAAGGAAGGGTTCGAATAAAACTGACAACAATGCAGGCAAGGTGGGACGCAAATCTTCCAACTTTTCCGGATCAAAACCCAACGCGATCAAACAGGAAACAGGATCGAGGTTTTCATGATCCCTTAAAGCCAAAATTATTCGCAATAAAGCAAGGCGCATATCATCGGAAATTTCCAGCACACTGCCAAAATCGTAAAGGATTAATACAAAATAATCTTTTTTGTATTGTCGAAAAGCCAGATTTGCGGGTTGTGGGTCGGCATGCACGAATCCATGACGAAACAACATATGAAAATAATGTTCCAGCAAAAGTCGCCCCATAGCTTGCTTTTGGGCAGGCATCATGGTTTCAGCTTTATCAAGTCCAAAACCCTCTTCCTTTTTCTGCACCAGAATATTTGGTTTGCATAAATCTTCGATTACTTCTGGAATGACAATACGCTCTAGAGGAGTAATTAATTTACGATAGCGGGTCTGGTGTTTTATCTCTATCCGATAATCAAGTTCTTCACTAAAATTTTCCCAGAATGCGTCGCGGTAGCCATCCATTTTAAATCCCCATTTGGCGACCGGGCCAGCTTTGGGCAACCATCCCATAATATCGAGTTCGGATTCCACAGCACCGGCAATCTCTGAGTATTGAATTTTGACTGCCACCTCGGTTCCATCCTTGAGTGTCCCAAAGTGAACCTGACCCAAGGAAGCTACCTTAGGTTCTTTATCAAGTTTCTTAAAAACGGAAGAATCACCATAGGCCAAGCCAAGAATTTCGGTGACTTCATGGAAAGGCATAGGAACGATGGAGTCGATGAGGGATTCGCGGAGAGCATGATCATCGGAGTCCATAGTGATGAACTGTCCGATCTTGGTAGGCAAACCTCGAGACTTACCCAGTAACTCAACGAGGTATTTTTTGGCTCGCTGGTGCTGCTCTTCGGAAGTGGACTTTCTAATTTGCCGAGCAGCCAAGCCAAGCTTTAATAAGTTAGCCCCTCTTTTTATTAAATACCCTAGTTTCATAGTTTCAAGGGTAACTTATTACGCGAAAATATCAATCACCAAGCTTGGGTTATTCTGTATTCGGCTTTCTAATTTTTTACATGCAAACTGTTTTTAAACTGGCTGACTTCATTAATGACACCAGGCGGGACTTCTTCCTTGCTGCCTTTAGCTCTCATCAAAACTTCCAGCCGAGGTGTTTTTGAATCCAAAAATACTTTCCTGGCTCTTGAAATCACATCCTGCTTTTTCACATCTTTCACAGCTTGGATGAGCTTCTTTTTGAAGTCAAAGTCTCCATCTTCATCTACGGCTAATCCATATAAATCGCCTAAAATCGCCGCAATGCTATCCCCTTTCTTTTCCAAGCCAACAATCAAAGCCTGACGATGGCGCTCAAATTCCTGGTCAGTAAGCTTCGCAAATAATTTTTCCGTACTTATCAACCAGGCGTTAACCCGTTTGCTCATTTCAAA
>JABJCF010000052.1 GCA_018665625.1 Nitrospina sp.
CCCGCAGGTATAACAAATCTAATCTTAGCAATTTTTGAGTTTAATCTTTTAAACTCGATGGGATGAACCCGCTGAGCACCGAGCTCTAATGTTAACGGCCTTCCCGTTGGGAGATTCAAATTCCCTACCGCAGTCTCTGAAAGATTTATTTTAATCGATCCCGCGTTGACTTCCTTACGAATGAAACTTCCCTCAGCCAAGTGAACGCTGCTGCCCTCATTAAATATTCTCCATGTATATCGCGTTTCGAAACCTCTGGCTCTTGACGTCAAGGATATTGGATCTAAAAATTGAATATAGGCCTGTCCTTTACTTTTATAAAAATAAATATTTCGCATAGACCATATTCCCAGATCTTTTTCAAATGACCTTCTGGCCATTAAAGCGCATTTGCGGTTTTCCAGAAGCACTTGCAAAGCAACACGTTTTTTTCGAATAAGGTTTTTACGTATATTTAAAGCGCCAGGATCAACAAAATTGCAGCTCGCTAATGCAAGTTTCACATCACGCACTGAGTCGGGTGTGTTATGAAGAGCTTCTTCAAGTTGTTGCACTAGCTCGTATTCTATTTCTGAATGATGGTCTCGTGCCACCTCCCTGGAAATTTCAATTACCTGGTCCCAATTTTTATTATTAATTGCCTGCAAAAATTCAGAAGTCACTTTTTGTTTATATCCCATTTTTTCTTCCGAAAAATACATTTTACCTCCAAACACTTTGTCTTTTAAAAATTGATATCGTTTGGGGTGACTGTACTGAAAATAAGGGTAATTAATATAGGCTGCCACCGAATTGGCAAAATCTTCCTGAGGATTTTGCCTGGAATAAGTAGGTAATTGGAGCGATGAAACCGGAGCATAATGTTGCTCACTAGAGGAATTTAATGGCACAAACAAATAATCATCACCCGGACGAGAATCCAAAGCCGGAAGGTGAATCAATTTGAATTTAGTAATTTGCAACCACTCATCTGAAAAGGAAAGATAGCCCTTAAACATGTCATATATATGAGCCATTTCATGCTGAACAATATTGTTTAAATTTTCTTCATCTTCATAAAAAAGCTTTGAGTAAAATTCTATACGTGGTTCCTGGTTTCCCACCTCTACCTGATATGCCATTCTGGCATTTCTATAAACCGTTTGAAAACTGGGAAAAGTGGCTGCCGGGATATCATCCACCGGCATTCCTTCTGGGCCACCGCGAAATTGACTGAGATGGTAAAATCCTTTAGGACCTTTTATCTTTAAAAAGGTATCCGGTAGGTGTGAAAAAGCAGCAGTCAGTTTTTTCACTTCCCAAGACCTCCATTCGTGTTCCAGATCGATCAATTCATACCCAAACCGAGATTTGAAATCGGTTTTTAGCTGGTTAATTTCATCACGATAATTCCCAGGATGCTCATAAACGGGACGCTTGGATTCCTCAGCCCACAAAACCTCGGCGAAAAGAAATATCGCAAAAATGCTGTTTATAATTGCAACTGTAGCCTTTTTTGCCATATTCGTATTACTCCCTGGTCAGTTTCTATGTTTTAAGGTTAACAAATCCAAGAGTCTTTAGCTATAGATCGTTTATTCAATAAATTCAATATATTGCCTGCTTGCAGTGGCGCTATTTTTTTCGTACAATTTTCGCATCTTTATAAGAAGTAGCACATCTAATAAATGTCTCTATTAAAACCCTAAAACAGGAGGTTTCTACATGGCAAAATTGGCTGGCAGTGATGTAAAAATGATTAAATTAAATCCGGAATGGTCCGTGGAAAAAGCGGCTAGCACCCCAATAGAGCAGGAATTATCGATAGATGATTACAAGGGAAAGAGACTGATTATAACTCTGCCAGGCGCTGGTGGTTTCTGTAATAAGGAATTTGATCTAGTAAATGATAATGCAGATAAATTCAAAGCGGCCGGAGTCGATGAAGTCATTGTCGTCGTCGGGACAGATATTTTATCAAATGCAGGAAGAGGCCTACCCAACCTGCTTCAAGATGTTAGCCAGGGTTTTGGGAATGCAAACAAGCTGACCTTGGAAGGCGTAAAAAGTCGCTATCTCAATCGTGCGGTAATCGCCGTAGATGCAAACGGGGAAGAAGTAGCTAGAGAAGATGCAGAGCTATTGGGTTGCAGAACTGTGGATGCTCTAGTAGATGTTGCCAAAAAAGCATTCTCATAAGAGAGTTCCCTTCTTTAACATCCCTGACCATTTGGTCGGGGATGTTAAATTTCTTTCCATCCTCTAATTAACTACCTTGACACTCTCACTTTCTATCGAGAGTATTTAAAATCGATTCCAAACCCTGCTTTATCTCATCTTTCCACTCAACAAAGCCTTCGCGGTCAAAGGCAATATCCAATTGAGTTTCCTTTTTCTTGTGCTTTTTCAATTTTTCTCTAGCCCCGGCAACCGTGAACTTTTCCGCATAAAGTAATTGTTTGATCCCAAAAATAAGCTCTACATCCCGTCTTTGGTAGAGCCTCTGGCCGGATTTATTTTTTTTGGGTTTGAGGGATTCTATTTCATCCTCCCAGTATCTAAGAACATGCTGTTCCACACCGGCAAGCTCAGCAACCTCACCAATTTTAAAAAATAATTTGTCAGGAATTGGAGGTATTTTCATTTTCGCTTTGGTTTGTAGATTCTAGCAATTGCTTGCTTGGTTTGAAGGTTAAGACCGTCCTGGGACTGATCCTGATTGACTCTCCAGTTTTCGGATTACGCGCATTACGCGCATTTTTTTTTCTTAGTATAAAACTTGCGAATCTGGAAATACGTACATTTTCGCCATCCGCCAACCGACTCTTGATTTCATCAAAAAGGATATCCACAGCCTCGGCAGCTTCCTGACGTGTAAACCCGACTCTTTCATACACAAGGTCAACAATATCGGCCTTAACAAGAGTTCCATTTGAATCTGCTTTTTTCAAAATTTTTACCTCAAAAGTGGAGAGCTTACTTTTCCTTGAAAACCTTGAAAGTCAATGCTTCTCTTCAAAGTTCTGTTTGGCAGCATCGACAATTTTTTTCATTAAATGATCAGGCACATCCTCATAATGGTCAAACTCCATGACAAACATTCCTCTTCCTCCAGTCATGGAAGTTAGATCTGCAGCATAATTCAAAACTTCAGCCATGGGAACAAGAGCACGAATTGTCTGGATGTCCTCTTCAGGATCGATCCCCTGAATTTTCCCTCGTTTGGAATTCAAGTCACCCATAACATCACCTACCTGATCGTTAGGTACCACAATTTCCATATTCATAACAGGTTCAATCAGTATA
>JABJCF010000469.1 GCA_018665625.1 Nitrospina sp.
TAAAAGTAAAGCCCCGATACTTCAGGGTAAAGTTGCTTATATCACAGGCGCTGCATCGGGCATCGGTCTGGCGACCGCAAGACTTTTTGCCAAGCAGGGGGCGAATCTGTATCTAGCGGATTTATCAGAAGGCAAACTCAATGAAGCGGCAGAGGCGATTCGCAAAAAATATAAAGTGGGTGTCACGGCGCGGGTACTCAACGTAGTCGATGAAGATGCCGTAAGAGATTCATTTGTAGAAGTCGTTGCTAATTATGGTGGAGTAGACTTTTTGATATCCAACGCCGGCAACGCCATGCAAGGGGCTATAGGTTCCATTGATTTAAAAGCATTGCGTCAGAGTTTTGAACTGAACTTTTTCGCGCATCAGGTGTTGGCTTCCGAGGCCGTTCGGCTTTTTCTAATTCAAAAAACCGGTGGGGTGCTTTTATTCAATGCTTCAAAAGCTGCGTTTAATCCGGGAAAAGATTTTGGTCCCTACGCACTTCCTAAAGCTGCAATGGTGGCATTGACCAAACAATACGCTCTCGACTACGGGCAGTTTGGTGTCCGTTCCAACGCTATCAATGCCGATCGCATCCGTACTTCTCTCTTCTCAGAAGAAGTTGTAACGGAACGTGCCGCGGCGCGAGGTCTTTCAGCAGACGATTATTTTAAATCCAATCTGCTACAACAAGAAGTTTATGACACGGATGTGGCGCAGGGATTCCTCAATCTCGCTCTCGCCGAAAAAACTACGGGCAGCATTCTCACCATCGATGGTGGCAACATTGCCGCCAGCCCCCGGTAGGCTACGCCTACAGGAAAATTTTGGTGTAGAAGAAGATTTTTAATAGTCCGTTATTTCCCCACCTGAAATACGTCGAGGCTCTTTGCCAAACTCAAGTGGGTGATCGGTGCCAGGGAGGATGGTGCCGTCGGTAGAATAAGGCCCGATTTTGCTCCACGTTCCTGCCTGATGTTCGGATACATATTCCATTTCCAATATGGCTTTCGGGTTTTTGTAACCGTATTTGGAAGGCGCGATCAACCGTAAAGGAAATCCGTGTGCATCTGAGAGTGGTTTGCCATTCATCGAATGCACTAAGAGAACTCGATCCTGATTCAATGCTTCCCGCGACAGATATTCTTTGTACTCATCCCCACAATGAAAGAGAACTCCCTTGGCAGCCGATTGAGGTTTAACCAACTGTTCCAAGTCTTGAATCGAAAATCCTGACCATTGAGCGCGTGCCGACCAGCACTCCACACATTTCATGCGCGAGGACTGTGTGGTTGTGGTGAAGGAATCAAAATTTTCCATTGTGAAAGACTGGGGTGCGTCACAGAGTCCGCTGACTTTAAGTTTCCAGGTATCACCGTTGATGCGGCGCATCGGTTTCCAGAAATTGATATAAAAGTTTTTGAATTCCCCCTCGCGAGTTTTCCCGATGAAGTCGGTGCCTTCATAAGAGTGTAGTTCTTCTGCTTTTACTGACCCGCGAAGCCAGTTCCAGAAAAGAATGGAGGTGGCCCACAATCCGCGTTCAAGAAACAGTCGACGTGTTAATTTTCCTAACGTGCGCATCGAAACCCCAAAAAAGGCAATCGGCTCGACGATAAAACCAGATTGCGATCAAAAATTTTACTGAACTCGTATTCCAGATGGAAGTTCCACAGTCCACCCTTTGTTATCTTTTTTTTATAGAAATCGCTTGCGGTCCATTCCCAGATTGAGCCTGCCATATCACGAACGCCATAGGGGGAGATGTCTTTTTTGTTGAGTCCCACCCGGCGCTTGATCAGCCCTGAGTAAAAGGGATGCGGTTTCTTTCTCGGTTTTTTGTTTCCCCAGGGGTAGATGCGAGCATCTTCTCCACGTGCGGCTTTTTCCCATTCTTCTTCTCGGGGAAGCCGTTTGCCAATTTTTTCGCAATAAGCTTGTGCTTCTTGCCAGGTGATATTGGTGGCGGGATGAGCGCCGGAATCTTCCCAGAAAGTATGCTGTGGATTTTCTATAGCAAACTCTTCGTTGCTAACTTCATAGACATCAATGGAGAATTTTTTCAGATGCATTTTATGCTGAGGTGTGGCGTGGCTGTCGTGATCATTACCCATAATGAACTGCCCGGCAGGTATTTCTACCATTTCAGATGCAAAAGAAGTAACAGGACAAAAAGTCAGGAAGATAAAAATAATAATGCCAAAATATTTCATGACAATATTATAGTCATCTAAAGCTGGGGTTAGGGCGTTTTATTTACCAGCGGCGGTTCGGCCTCTAGTGAAGACGGAAATGGTGCTGGACTATAGTAAAAGGCTCAACGACCTTTTTTGCTTTACGGGGATAGACCTATGGGCCCCACGCCTAGTGGGCTATTCCCATTTAATAGTAACGTGGAATTTTAACTTTTTAAAAGCAATTAGTTAGGTGGTCATTAATAGTTATGTGTAACTATTGTGTAAGTTTCTGAAGGAAAACCTTGTTCGAAAAACGGCCAACAATGCTATTCGAATTCAATAGTCTACGTGTTTTGTAGTTACACATTGTGCGGCACTCTTTCTGTTCTTCTTTCTGCTTATAGTCTGTTGAACAGACTATGAGTTTAATTTGCTCAATTTACTTTAGTTAGACGGCTGCCATTCACTAACTGTTCTTCCTCAAGGCTGCTCTATTTGCTAGAAGTTCAAGTATCGCATCTGCAACAAGCTCACTACCCTTATTACTCATATGACCATCAATTCTAAAATAAGGCAATTTTGATACATTGAAGTTATCTTCTTTTATGGTCTCTATATACTTAATGAGTGTTTCTGATGTATTTAAAAAAGAGATATTATTTTTTTCAGCATA
>JABJCF010000053.1 GCA_018665625.1 Nitrospina sp.
CCACGGTTAGTGGTGGCGGAGGGAGTAGGATTCGAACCCACGGAACTTTCGTTCAACGGTTTTCAAGACCGCCGCCTTAAACCACTCGGCCATCCCTCCTGAATGTTTCGGACTGCGCTTATATTTATCTACTTGTGTATAAAAGTCAAGCGCGCTATTTTGAGGTTTTAAGCTTTATAAATCAAGCAGAACATTCAATTTATGGTGATAAAACCTCGCGTCCCTTTAAATAAGGTCGTATCGCCTCTGGAACAGTAACAGTACCATCGTCGTTTTGATAGTTTTCCAATATGGCTACAAATAATCGACCCGCAGCCAGGCCTGATCCGTTCAAAGTATTGACAAATTCCGGTTTTCCCCCTGTGCGCTTTTTGCATCGTATTTTTGCCCGGCGTGCCTGGTAATCTCTAAAGTTGCTACAGGAAGAGATCTCCCGGTAGGTATTTTGGCTGGGTAACCATACTTCCAGGTCATAAGTTTTTGAAGCCGAAAACCCCAGATCTCCCACACATAATTCCATAACCCGGTAATGCAAATTCAATTTTTGTAAAATCGTTTCCGCATCCTGCACCAGTTTCTCCAGTTCCTGTACTGATTCACTGGCTTTGGAAAACTTAACTAATTCTACTTTGTCAAACTGGTGTTGCCGTATTAATCCTTGAGTATCTTTTCCATAGGAACCCGCTTCTCGCCTGAAACAGGGAGTATAAGCGGTATAGCAAATTGGCAAAGATTCTTCTTCAAGAATTTCTTCTCTATGAAAATTTGTTACCGGTACCTCTGCGGTGGGGATCAAATAAAGAGGGTCATCTGCCATAGCAAATAAATCTTCTTTAAACTTGGGCAATTGTCCTGTGCCGAGCAAGCTTTCCTCATTGACCAGAAAAGGCGGATAGAGTTCTTCATATCCATTTTCCTGGGTTTGCACATCAATCATGAAATTTATCAAGGCTCGTAACAATGCGGCCCCTGCTCCTCGATAAACAGCAAATCTGGCACCCGATATTTTTGCGGCTCGCTTCAGATCGATTAACCCAAGCTTTTCACCAATTTCCACATGGTTGAGGGGCTGAGTAGACAAGCTGGGTTTGCTTCCCCATTCTCGAATAAACTTATTACTCGACTCATCTCGACCATCAGGAATATTTTCATCAGGTAAATTGGGGATGCCCAGTAGTTTTTCATGGATAATATTTTCCAGCCCTTCAACAATCTCATCTAACTCTTTTATGGATGCATTCAGATTTTTTACTTCTTCCATGAGCTGAGACGCATCTTGCCCTTGCTGTTTTAATTTTCCAACTTCCGCAGAAAGTTTCTTTTTCTTATTTTTGAGCTGCTCAGATTCTTGAAGACCTTGTCGCCTTTTATCTTCCTGTTCCAATAAGGCTTCCAAATCATGATCGCTTCCATTGCGGCGATCGAGTCCGGTTTTCACAATCTGAAGGTTTTCGCGGATAAATTTTATATCTAGCATTATCTTTTCTTTTCAATCCTTTTTTCTATTCCCACCAATTTCATTTTCAATATAGAAGGGTAGGTATATTGCCCTTCTAAAGCCTTGAAACGGTTGTAAGCATCTTGAAGATGACCTTCTTCTTCTAAACACGAGGCTACCACAAAATCCATTTCTGACTTAAATCTACTATTGGAGTATTCCAGATTAAAATGCCTGTATTGTTCCCTGGCTTCAGGACAACGATTGAGGGCATATAGAATTTCTATTATTTTAAATTTGGTTTCTTCAGCCCAAGGACTCTTTGGATAATTTTCGAGAAGGATCTGCAGTTCTACCAAAGCTTGATCATAATTTTGTTTTTTATAATAGATCGAAGCAATTCGGTATTGATGATCTCCGTTTGAAAGTTCTTTTTCATAAAAATTAATCAGGTTTTGATATTCAATGATGGCCTGATCGAAATCCTTTAAACCAAACTCCGCAATTTCTGCGATATATTTCTGAGCTTTATATCCAAACGGCCCCTGTCTATTCATTTGCCGGACTTCCTGAAAAAAAACCAGGGCGCGGGTGCTGTTGTTCAAACTAAAATGATGGATTTCCCCCATTCGAAACAACGCTTCCTCGGCTTTCGGACCCGAAGGATGTTTTTTTAGAACCTCATTCAATAATTCCAAGGCACTGTGATTGTGACCTTGAATCCATTCATCATTGGCTTTTTGAATTAAAGGATCGTTTTGTTCGCCACAGGAAACCAGAAAAAGCAGGGCACAAAATATAATGGATACAGTTAAGGCGGGAAAAACTTTTATATACATATTCTAAAAGGCGAAACCTTAGTTTATTTTACTCAACCAGTTTTTCAACACTTACAACTTGATTTGAATCACCCGTGCCTACCAACCTAACTCCCTGAGTGTTTCGACCAATTACAGATATTTCATTGACCTTCATTCGAACAATATTTCCATCGGAAGTGATAACCAAAAGCTCATCACTTTCGGTTACCTGCTGAATGCCCACTACAGTACCAATCTTATCATTGCAGCGAATGGTCATAACCCCTAGTCCACCGCGCCCTTGAACAGGATATTCTTCCAACTGGGTTCTTTTTCCGTATCCATTCGAGGTAACAGTTAAAAGCATATTACCGGGGTGTACGATTTCAGCACCAACAACACGATCATCTGGCTTCAAACGGATTCCTCTCACACCCCTTCCGGTTCGACCTATCGGTCGAGCTTCTTTTTCAGAAAAGCGGATGGAAAAGCCTTTTTGGGTCGCCAAAAGAATGTCACTTTCTCCATTGCAGATTTCGGCGCCAATCAGTCTATCCCCTTTATCAATCGTCAAGCCGATAACCCCACCCTGCCTCGGTTTGCTATAGGACATTAAAGAAGTTTTCTTTACAATCCCACGTTCTGTAGCAACCATTACAAATTTATCTTCTTCAAATTCACGAACGGATAAAATACTGGCTATCGACTCACCTGGTTGTAGACTCAGCAGGTTAGCAATGGATTTTCCTTTTGCGATTCGACTCACTTCGGGAATGGCATAAACGCGCAGCCAATGAACTTTTCCGATGCTGGTAAATATAAGTAGATGACTAAGAGCAGATGCGATAAATAGTTTTTCAACAACATCTTCTTCTTTAAGGTCCATTCCACGAATTCCCTTACCGCCTCTGTGCTGTGCCTTGTAATTATCTGTTGAATGGCGCTTGATATATCCACTTCGGGTATAGACAACAACGGCATCTTCATCGGCGATCAGATCTTCTATAACAATATCCCCTTCATCCGTTTCAGCAATTTCTGACCGTCGCTCATCGCTATACTTGGTTTTAATTTCTATTAATTCATCTTCTATGATTTTTAACTTAACTTCTTCGTTTGCTAAAATATGAAGAAACTCTTCTATTTTTTTGCGAATAACTTCCAGCTCATCAATAATTTTCTGTCGCTCTAGACCCGTTAAGCGTTGTAGTCGCATTTCCAAAATTGCTTTTGCCTGAACTTCTGACAATGCAAATGTAGACATGAGGCCTTCTCGTGCGGTAACGGGATCTTCTGCATTGCGTATGAGCTTTACCACTTCGTCAAGGTTATCCAGGGCTATTTTTAGACCTTCGAGAATATGCTCTTTTTCTCTGGCTTTTCTAAGTTCATATTCTGTTCGAAGTGTTATTACTTCTTTTCGAAATAAAACAAAGTAGCGGAAATATTCTTTCAGGTTTAAAATTTTGGGCTGTTGGTTAACTATAGCCAGGAGAATTACTCCAAATGTATCTTGAAGCTGAGTATTTTTATAAAGGGTATTGAGCACAACCTGACCCATGGTGCCTTTCTTAAGTTCAACTACTACACGAATTCCCTCGCGATCTGACTCATCTCTTAAATCAGAAATTCCCTCCAGCTTTTTATCCCTAACCAGCTCGGCAATTTTTTCTACCAATCGAGCTTTGTTAACCTGAAA
>JABJCF010000470.1 GCA_018665625.1 Nitrospina sp.
ACTAAGAACTCCAAAATATAAAAAACCATGAGCTTTAATAATGAGTGTGGTTTTTTTTTGAAATGCCATGAAGACGCCTAAAAATATGTTTACAATATGAAAGCCGATCGCTGGAACAAGCCAGATAAGAGATGGGGAAGATGAAATATTTGGAAATAATTCAGTTGCCATGAGTCCAATATGAAAAATTAATTGGTATTTTAAAAGAGAAGAATTCTATCATGGATATAAATTTTAAAAATCGCAAAGTAGTGATTACAGGTGTTAGTGAAGGTATAGGAAGAAGTTTAGCTATGGCCTTTGGTGAGATGGGAGCAACTGTTGCCGGGTCTGCACGCAATAGTGAACGACTTAGAGACATCGAAAGTGAAATTTCTGGGACAGGGCATTTTTTTTATTCGGCTGATTTTTCTAAATCAGATGACATCAAAACTTTTCATAATAAAGCTATCTCCGCAATGGGAGGAGTTGATATTCTTATTAATAATGTCGGATCGATCCAGAAATTAGCAGGATTTTTCGATCTTAGTGATGAAGACTGGCAAGAAGTATTTGATATTAACCTTATGTCAGCTGTACGAGCGTGTCGCTTATTTAGCCCGTCCTTAAGGCAGTCTGTGTCGCCCAGAATTATCAATGTAACATCTGTTGCAGCAAGCCGCCCTGGAGATGTTTTCCCTCATTACAGCGCAGTGAAGGCTGGGTTGTGCAATTTAACCATTTCTCTGGCACGTTCTCTTGCCAGTGATAATGTGTTGGTTAACTCAGTTTCTCCCGGACCTGTTTGGTCAAAATCATGGGATGATGAGGCAAAGAATATTGCTGAAAAATCAGGGAAAGACTTACAGTCTATAGTTGATGAAATGAAGAATTCCTCAGCTCAAACATTATTACTAAAACGAATGGGAGTTCCTGATGATGTTACAGGGTTAGTTCTATTTCTAGCTTCTGACTTATCAAACTGGATTACTGCTTCTAATTTTACAGTGGATGGAGGTTTTGCTCAGAATCCTTACTAATTGTTATTAAAGAAAAAAATAATATTCCAGTGCTAAATATAAAAAATTTTAAAAAAATTTATGAAAAAAAATATAAATCCTCAGATTTTTAGGGAATATGATATTCGCGGGTTAGTCGATGTAGATTTGACTCAAGACTCCACAGAACTAATTGGTAAAAGCATAGGTACTTATATTTATAGAAATGGTGGGAAAACTCTCACGGTTGGATATGACATGAGGGCTAGCTCCATCCCTTTTCGAGACAGCCTTATCCGTGGAATAAATTCCACCGGGTGTGATGTGATAGATATCGGCATGGTTCCAACTCCGGTAGCCTATTTTTCCTTACATCATTTGATGCCAGACGGTGGCGTAATGATAACAGGTAGTCATAATCCTTCAGAATTTAACGGATTTAAAATAAGTAATGGACTGCATAGTCTTTATGGGGAGAGTATTCAAGAGTTACGGAGGTTAATTGATAGTGATGATTTTGAGTTGGGTAGCGGCAAACTGAGCAAAGATAACGTTCTAGAAGACTATATTCAAGGTATCTTTAACCGTATTAAGGTTTCGCGCTCTGTGAAGGTTGTGGTCGACGGGGGGAATGGATGTTTTGGAATTGTTGGGCCGCAGCTTTTAAAGCGAATAGGTGCAAATATTGTTGAATTATATTGTGAACCCGATGGCAGTTTCCCTAATCACCATCCGGATCCAACAGTAGAAAAGAATATGTTAGATCTTAGTAAAAAAGTAAAGGAAGAGAGGGCGGAGCTTGGAATCGGGTTTGATGGTGATGCGGACAGAATTGGTATCGTTGATGAGAATGGGAAAATCCTTTGGGGAGATCAACTGTTAATGATTTTTGCAAGGGATATTCTAAAGCATAACCCTGGTGCAACGATTGTAGGTGAAGTGAAGTGTTCGCAGAATCTTTTTAAGGATATTGAGGGTCATGGTGGAACAGCGGTTATGTCTGCCGCTGGTCATTCATTGATTAAAAAGAAAATGCAAGAAACAAATTCTTTGCTGGCAGGTGAAATGAGTGGACATATTTGTTTTGCGGACGACTATTACGGGTTCGACGATGCTATTTATGCGGCTTGCAGGATTCTTCAGATAGTGGCGTCATCTAAGGTAAAAGTTTCAGAGATGCTTCTTGATGTTCCGAAAACCGAGGCCACTCCGGAAATACGTGTTGATTGTCCTGATAATCTTAAGTTTAAAATCG